>JBGUDX010000223.1:0-2769 GCA_041821645.1 Acidobacteriota bacterium | reverse complement strand
CCGTATCCCGATTCACATCGCCGAGAACGGCTGGCCGACCGGCCGAGGACGGTCGGAACTGGCCCAGGCCAGGATCCTCAAGGCGATGGTGCGTTCGGTCGTCCGGGCCCGCCGTAGACTGAACATCAGCGACCACCGCTGGTTTGACCTGCGTGATGGAAACTCTTCTGACCCGAACTTCGAAGGCCGGTACGGGTTGACTGACGACCGCTACCGCCCCAAGCCGGCGTTTGCGGCGTTCATGGGCCGGATCGCCCGGCAGCACCGCCTCACCCTGCCCCGGGGCCGGGGCCGCTGAGAAGGGACCCTCGAGATTGGGGGTAGGCTGTCGGTATCCCACCCAGACCAGATGGAGGCCCCAGGATGAACGTAACCGGAGTTGACTACGTGGCCGTGCCGACCCGCGATTTCGACAAGTCGGCCGAGTTCTACGGCGACGTACTCGGGCTCGAGCGCTCGAAACGGTGGGGAAACATGCCGGCCGGTGAGTTCGAGACGGGCAGCCTCACGATTGCGGTCATGCAGTCAGACGGGTTCGGAATGGAATTCCAGGCTCACAAGGCTCCGATCGCGCTGCAGGTCGAAGACGTCGAAGCGGCCCGTTCAGAACTCGAGGCCGGAGGTGTCGAATTCGCCGGGGAAACGATGGATTCCGGCGTCTGCCACATGGCCTTTTTCGAGGACCCCGACGGCAACTCCCTGGTGCTGCACTCCCGCTACGCACCTCCTGAGAACTGACCGACGCCCGTCGAGTAACTGACCGGCGCCCACCGGGGCGGAAAGCTGCCGACGCCGGACGAAGCCGCCGCTCAGGTCCCGTTGATGTCCGGATCGGCCTTTAGGAAGGCCGCCGCCGAATCGAGCGAGCCGATCAGCCGGGCGTATTCGACCAGCCTTGGAATCACCAGGAACTCCGTGGTCACCCGCTCTTTGGCCGCCTCGCCCATCCTGCGGGCCATTTCCGGGTCGGCAATGAGCGCCTTGAACGCGTCGGCGAAGGCCTCGAGATCTCTCGGGTCTTCGATCAGCACGCCCGACTCGCCGTCGATTATCTGGTCTTTGATTCCCCCTACCGCGCTGGCCACCACCGGCTTGCTCTTCCACATCGCCTCGGAGACGGTCAGCCCGAACCCTTCGACCAGGCTCTTCTGAACCACGATGTCCGCGCGACGCTGAATCGCGTTGACCATGACGCCGTTTTCGTCGAAATCGTCCATCGGGAGATTGACGATATGAACCCGCCGGCGCTGGTCATCGGGTAGTTCTTTCCAGGCAGAGAAGATCCGGTAGCCGACGGCAGGGCCCTCGGGATCGTCGGCGACCGCGGCACTGGCGGGCCCGATCAGGGCGAGGTGCGCGTCCGCGTCGCCGAGGTACTCCGAAAAGCACTGGAGCAGGCCTTCATGGTCTTTCAGCACGTCCCAGCGGGAGATCTGGGCGATCAGGAAGGCGTCGTCGGGCAGCGGCTCCATCTGCAGGATCTCGGCTTCGTCTCTGACTGTCCCGGGTGAGCCGTCCGAGCGGATGAAGGGCGGGTCGCTCGAGGGCCGGTCCGCGCCGAGCCCGATCACGCCGAGGATGTCGCTGACCACCGAGGGTTCCAGTTCCTGGTTCTTGGGCGAAAAGGCGTCGATCGCAGGCGGCATCAGGAACACCCGGTCGGTGGGCAGTTCCTTCCAGGCATAGGAACGCCTCGAAAACACGTAACCGTCGGCCCGCTTGACGTATGGCAGCAGGAACTCGACCGCCTCTTCGACGTGTTCGTTGCTGCGGTCGACCCCGACGTGGCATCGCCACAGCGTGGTCAGGCCTGCGTCGCTGACCGCCGGGATCAGCCCCGCGGTCTGCGGATCGTGCAGGAAGACGAAGTCGTCCGGCTCGAACAGCTCGACCAGGCGATGGGCGCTGTCGGCAAGTATCTCGTCGTAGGCATCCCGTTCGGCCTGGCCGAGTGGGCCGCCGTCTCCGGCATGCCCGTGCAGCTTGTTGTGGATCCGCTTGGTGATCCCGAAGAACTCTGGGCGTTCACTGAGCACGACCCACTTGTTCTCCGCGCCTGCGCCGCGGGCGAGCGGCAGGAAGCTTCGCAGCATTTCGGCCACTCCGCCACCGAGCGCGGTGGAGCTGACGTGCCAGACTGTACGGTCCACGAATTGCCGGCGAGCCTGCTCAACCGCCTTGAGGATTTGGTCGAACTCGCCGTCCATGATGTCCCGGTACTTCTCGATCGGCTGCGAGTTGAACTCGACGAAACTAGGCTGTGCCATTCAGACCCTCAACTCTCCTTGGGTGCCGGTTCATGAGACAGGATGCTCATCGGCGCACGACATTAGCTGATGTCCCGGACGGGAGAGCCTGGCGGCCCGAGTCGTTCGGCGACGGTCGTCAGGCGCGCACCACGGCCGGGCGGGTTAGCCTGATCAGGGCGTTGCTACCGGACATTCTCTCCAGCAACTTACTTGTGGTTTTCGTCGGAACGGCGAAAAGCACCGCATCCGCGCGCGCTGGGCACTACTACGCCAACCCCCGGAACATGTTCTGGGATCTCCTCCGCGCCACCGGACTGACCGGCGGCGCCCCCATCGGCCCGAACGAAGACCGGACGGTCCTCGACTTCGGGGTCGGCCTCACCGACCTCGTGGCGGGCCGGGCGGCGTCGTCAGACGGGTTGCTGCGCGCCGGTGACTTCGACCTGCCCGGCTTCGTCGAGAGAATGGAGCAGAACCGGCCGCTGGTGGTCGCGTTCAACGGCGGGAATGCGGCCTCGAG
>JBGUDX010000222.1:0-2793 GCA_041821645.1 Acidobacteriota bacterium | reverse complement strand
CCTACTGCCTCGAGAGCTCCTCCTAGTAGGTCGACATCAATTCGGCGGTCACCGCCGACAAGCGCATCGTCGGGGCCGGCTTACGCCGGCCCGTCGTGTTGCGGGCCCCGCTCATTAGCTGATGTCTATGCCAGAACCCGCCGTCATCGAATACCGCCGCGCTCTCGACCTCAAGGGCTTCTCCAAGACGGTCAAGGTCAAAGCAAAATCGCGCAAGTCCGGCAAGGTCAAGGTCTCGTTCAAGGTGACTTCCAAGAACGCCGGCGGCAAGACCGTGAAGAAGAAGATCACCGTCAAGAAGTAGACCTGTCTTCCCACGGTTCCCCCGGGTCTGTAGCGCCGGAATCAGGCGGCCAGGTGCTCCAGTATCCGAGCGTCTCCCCGAGAAACGAATCCTGCCCCCGCTATGCCTTTCGGGGCAGCAACCGACCCCCACTCGCCAAGGGGATGCGTTTGACTTTTCAGTTTCGAAGAGCAGTCAGACGGGCAGTCAGATCCGGTCCCCGGCGCGGGGAATCGCGTTGACACTGGGAAAGAAACGAGCCAGTATCACCTACGAAACCGAAGGTCACAGGTTCGAATCCTGTCGGGCGCGCTCACCAGAGGGGGTGGATTCCGCTCCACCCCAATGCTGCCGCCGTGGCCGTGGCCGCTACAGTGTTCCCCTCTTTGTACCTCGGACGCCGCCGCCGGGGTTTCGACGACCAGGAAGGGCTCACCAGTTGAGAAACCGTTTGCCATGGATTGCCGCATTACTCGCGGCCTCACTCAGCCTCTTCGCAATCGCCTGTAGCGATTCAGACGAATCTGATTCTTGGAAGATCGGCCTTGAGGCACCTCTCACCGGCGATCAGGCCCAGCTTGGCCAAGGCATGCTCCAGGGTGCTCAGCTCGCCTCCAGCCAGCTCAACTCCGCTGGCGGCCTGCTCGGCCGCGATGTCGAGATTGTGCCGATCGACGATCAGGCTGATCCCGAAGTCGGCGTCGACGCGGCCAACGAGGCAATCGAGTCTGGTCTCGATGGAGTAGTCGGCCCTTACAACTCCGGCGTCGGACTTGAGACTCTCCCGCTCTATCAGGATGCCGGTCTGGTTCCGATCCGCCTCACCTCTGACGTAGGGACCAACGGCATGGGCTTCACGCTTCAGCCGATGACCAACCAGATAGCCCCGGTCGCGACCGGGGCCCTGACTGACTGGCTCAAGGCCGACAAGGTGGCGATCGCCTATGACTCGAGCACCGATTACACGAACGAGATCGCCAGGTCGGTCCGGAGTCTGCTGGAGAAGCAGGGTGTTGAGGTAGTCGCATTCGAGCAGATCAAGCCCGGGCAGAAGAGCTACGCGGACGAGGTTGGCGCGCTGGCTGCTTCCGGGGCTGATGTCGTCTACGGTGCGGTTTACTTCCCGGAAGGAGCAGCCATCGCCAAGGAGATGCTCAAGCAGAAGGTTGCTCCGGCCTGCCTGCTCGACTATGGCTCGTATGACTCCGGCTTCGTCGCTGACGCTGGCGAGGCGGCAGCCAAGATCTGTCCCGTCGTCGGCGTGCCCGCCTGGAATGACTTCAAGGGTTCGGCTGAATTCGGGAAGGCATTTCGGGACGATTTCGATTCTGAACCCGGAACCTGGAGCCCGTACACCTACGATTCGGTGAACTTCCTGGCTGAAGCAGTAAAGGCGACGGACGGCTTCGAAGCCGATGCCGTCACCGACTTCCTCGATGGAGTCTCCGGCTGGATGGGCTGGACCGGTTCGGTAACGATTGATCCTGAAACCGGCAATCGTGACCCGGCAACAGTTGTAGTCACCACACTCTCGACTGAGGACGGCGCCGACGGTGAACTGCGTGTCGATCAGGATTGGGCCAAGGCAGTAGGGGCCCCTTACTGAGTCCAGGCAGGGAATTGCTTCGATTTCCGGCCCTCTTTATCTCAGGCCCAATCCATCCTCTTGTTCCGGTGCCCGTAACTCCTGAATGCGGCCCCGTCGTCTGAGCACAGTGGCCGAAAAGACAATTTATCGGGAGTAAGGATTGATAAGTACCAATCAGTTCAAGAACGGTACTCACATCGAAGGCGACGGTTCGATCTACCGGATCATCGAGTTCCAGCACGTCAAGCCGGGCAGGGGCGGCGCTTTTGTCCGGACCAAGCTGCGCAAGATCGAAGACGGCTCGGCTCAGGACAAGACCCTCAGGGCCGGATCGCAAAGCCGGGGATCGCCCCAGCACCAGGAAAGAAACGATCCAGCATCGCCTACGAAACCGAAGGTCACAGGTTCGAACCCAGTCGGGCACAATCCAGGATCTCCTCGAAAAGGGCGTGTCGGCGGTCGCGGGTTGAGGGCGACCCGAAAACCAGGCACGCTCCCCACCGGCCCGATGCGGATAGGGTCAGCTTTACCCCAATAGAAGGAGGAGCTCGATGAGCGTCATGATCCGTTTTGCCCCGCCCTCGATGACCGCATCGCAGTACGACGAGACGGTCCGCCGGCTGGAGGAGGTCGGCGAATGGCCCGCGGACGGACTTGACCTCCATGTCTGCTTCGGCACCGATCCGGAGCTTCGCGTCAGCGAGATCTGGGACTCCCGAGAGCAACTCGACGCATTCGGCCAGAGGCTGATGCCCGTGCTTTCTGAAGTCGGCCTCGATCCAGGTGAACCCGAGGTGGTCGAGATTCACAACATCGTCAGGCGCTAGCCAGGGCACAATCACCCGGTGCGTCTCCCGCTGCCCCGCATCGCGGGGCGGTGGGCGCCGGTTGCTGCCGCGCCTCGCCGTTTCTTCGAAACCGG
>JBGUDX010000221.1:0-2838 GCA_041821645.1 Acidobacteriota bacterium | reverse complement strand
GGGACGACTTGCACCAGTTCCGCAGCCGGCTTCGTAGCTCAGTCCGATCAGTGGCATGGCGCGCTCCAGCTCGTCGGGATTCGTGATCCGCGCCTCCAAAACTCCAGTCCCAAAATGACCGATGCCTCGGACATCACTGGTGGCACGCAAGCTTCAGTCTCGTCGGGTGGCACCGATGTCGGTCTTTCGCCGCGAAAACCTGGAGATCTGACCAGTGGCCGTTCTGCCTGGCCCAGCGGCTCATGTCCCTTACCTGGATAGCAACCATCGAGTTTGTCGAGCAACTCAGCCAGCAACTTGCCCCTCAGGAGATTCGGAATCAGGGCCGGTACGCCCTATACGCCGAGACGCTTTGGATCACCGATCAAGCGATCCGCTCCTTCATCGCCGGCGACAGCCCTGATCTGCCACTCGCCCGGGACCCCCTTGAGGGCCTTCGCGCCGACGTCGCGGAAGCGAAGCCCCGAGCCCACGACGAGATCGGCCACCGTGCCGGTCGTCGTCACCTCGCCCGGTTCAGCAAGTCCCTCGACACGAGAGGCGATGTGCACGGCGATCCCGGCGACATCATCACCGCGTTGCTCGACCTCTCCTGTGTGGATACCGGCTCGGATCTCCACGCCGAGCCCCTGCGCCTGATCGACCATCGATCGCGCGCAACGGACCGCCCTCGCGGGTCCATCGAAGGTCGCCAGCAGGCCATCGCCGGTTGTCTTCACGAGTCGGCCTCCGTAGCCGTCGAGCTCGCGCCGCGAGAGTCGCTCGAACTGCTCGAGCAACGAGCGCCAGTCCCGATCACCGAGCTCGGCCGCGGTCGCCGTCGAGTCGACCAGGTCGGTGAACAGCACGGTCGCCAGGACCCGGTCGGGGTCCGGCGTCGGGATGTTGCCGGTGAGGAACTCCTCAATATGGTCGAGCAGCGCGTCTGCGTCGCCAGTGCAGAAAAGGTGATCCTCGCCGGGAAGCTCGACTAACCTGGCGTCGGGAATCCCGGCGGCAAGGACGCTCGCCATCGCCGGCGGGATCAGACTGTCGCCCTCGCGGCAGAGGACCAGCGTCGGCGCCTGAACCGAATCGAGCAGGGGCCGAACGTCGAGCCGCTCGTACATTCTGCCCAGAGTTTCGATCACACCCGGGCTCGCACCGGATCGCATCAGACGACTCCACCACTCACGCACTTCAGGGTCATCGGCTGCGCTCGGCGCCCAGGTTCCCAAGTTGTTCGGATTTCCCCAGGTAGCGGACATCTTGCTCCAATCGGTTCGGAGATCCTCGGCAGGGATACCCTCCGGAAAATCGTCCGCCCGGGACATACGCGGGTAGGTCCCATATAGGGCCATCGAAGAGACCCGATCCGGGTACGTGGCGGCGATCATCACCGAGGCCGGGCCACCCTCGGAGATCCCGAGCAGGGCCGCCCGCTCTGACCCCGCCGCTTCCATTACCGCGATCGCATCACCGGTCACGTTCTCGATCGTGTACGAGCCGGCATCGCGATCCGAGAGGCCCATACCCCGCTTGTCGAAGAGGATAACCCGCGCGAAGACGCCCAGCCGATCGACGAAGTGTCGCACCGCCGGGGACTCGAAGAGTATCTCCAGGTGGCTGACGAAGCCGCTGATCACCAGCAGGTCGATCGGCCCTTCGCCACATACCCTGTAGGCGATCGAGGCTTCGCCATTGCGTGCGTATTGGATCTCCCCGAGATCTGCCATGCGCCAATTCTAGCGCCCGTCGGGCAGCGCCCGGGCCGCCTGAAGGCCGCTTCCCCTTTGCCACAATCGCCGGAGCGAACTTTCCTCGATCCGTGTCGATTTCTCCGGTACTCGAATATTCGAAAAGGCAAGAAGGATCTCGGAGATAGCTTCCGTGGCCAGGAAGACATGTACCCGTCGCGATTTGGAGGGGCTATTGGGGCGGAAGGTTCAGGCTGCGGCAGGATCGGTTTCGAAGGTCCCTAGCCAGATCGGAAGGTCCGACCGGTACGCCTCGGTTGAGGTCTTCGCGCGATAAGGGCCCCCTCGGTCTGAGAAGTCGGCATCGCCGAAGACAACATCAGCGAGCACCTGCTTTACACGCAGGGGGTCACTGGTTCGAGCCCAGTACCGCCCATCAAGAGCCTCAAATCTGCGGTGACATTTTGTTGGTCGCTTGACACCAGTTCCTCCTGTTGGCGATGGTGCCCGTTCAGTCCGGGAACCATTCGCGCAGGCGATCGCGCTCGAACCGGTGCTTCTCCTCGGAAGATTCGGTAGTCACGTCGGCGAAGTTGATCTTCGGGCCATCGGCGGCGAAGAATTGCGCCTCGAACATGGCGGCCTCGTCTGTGCCCGTCTCGATGAAGCAGTGGGCGCTGCCGTCGAAAGGCGGCGGAGCCGACTCGTCCTTCAGGATGGCGGCGATTTCCCGCGCTACGACGAGGCCCTCGAGTTCGGCGACGACGCCCGCCTTCGGGAAGGGCATCCCGTTGTCCAGGGTGATCTGGGTGCAGTCGCCGACCGCCCAGACGCCGGGGACGGAGGTGGCCAGCGTGCCGCGGTCGACGGGCATGAACGGCCCGTCTCCGGTAAGGCCGCTTTCCTTCACCACGACCGGTGGCCGGTGAGGAGGGACGCCGACGATGAGGTCAGCGGCCAGGTCGCCGTCCTCGAACACCACGCGTCCGTCCTCCACCCGTTTTACGGCGGAGCCGGTGCGCGTCGAAATGCCCCGCTCGGAGAGCATCCCGCCGATGAGACGGAGGTAGATACCGAGATAGGCCCCGAGCAAACGCATTTCGTAGGGACTCTGTTCAGCGCAGGCAAAATCCACGGTCTCGCCAGCATCGTCCAAGAAGAG
>JBGUDX010000220.1:0-2839 GCA_041821645.1 Acidobacteriota bacterium | reverse complement strand
ACTTGCCAGCGGTCGCGTCGGCCTTCTTCTTGGCCTCCTGCGCGGCCTTCCGTTCAGCCTTCTTCTCCCGCATCTCGACCATGGTCGGGCAGTCGTCGTTGAAGCAGAGCTTCCAGGGACGACCCGCGCGGCCCCTGGTCTTGACCGAGACCCTCGGGGTGCGATGGCAGATCGAGCAGTTCTCCTCCAGCGGAGTCACTTCGTAGAAGTTTGGCTGCGGCATCGGGAAGGTCTGATCGCAGGAGTCGGGGTTGTCGGCCTCCCAGCCGCTGCAGCCGACGAATGACTTGCCCGACTTCTTCGCCCGGATTATCCGCAGCACGTTCGGCGAACCGTCCTCTTTTGTCCTTCCGGCCTCCTCGCAGACCTTGCACGGCCCGAGGATCCGGTCCTTGTCCATGCCGGCCCAGATCTTCTTCGAGAGCTCCTCCTCGCCGGCGAGGATTGAGTCAAAGGTCTCGTGCAGAAGCTTGCGACTGTCACCGACGACCTCGTCCTTGGTCATCTCGCTTTCGACGATCTGGTCCATCTCGGCCTCGAGCTCCGAGGTCATCCTTGCGGTCGCCATGTTCGGCACGTACTGCTTGAACGCCTCGTACATCGCCATCCCGGTCTCGGTCGGCTCCGGCGGGTTGTTGCGTACGTAGCGACGGCTGTAGAGCTTCTGGATGATGTCGGCCCGGGTCGCCTTGGTCCCCAGGCCCTGCTCGTCCATCAGCTGGATCAGCTTGGCCTGAGAGAGACGCGAGGGTGGCTGGGTCTCCTTGTCGACCAGCCAGGGGCTGCCGTCGATCGGCAGGCTCTGGCCGACCTCGAGCGCCGGGATCTCGTCGTCGGCAGAGCGGGCGTAGGTGTAGACCGCGGCGTAGCCGGGATCGAGCACGACCTTGCCGCGCACGAAATACGTCTCGCTGCCGGCCTCGATGTCGGCCCTGGTCGACTCGGTGATCATCGGCGACATGAAGGTCGCCAGAAAGCGCCTGACGATCAGCTCGTAGACCCGCCTCTTCGGACCTTCGAGGGCGCTCGGGTAGACCGCCTGGGTCGGGTAGATCGGCGGGTGGGCCTGGTCGATCTTCTTGCCCCGGGTCGGTTCGAGCGGCCGGTCGAGCAGGCCGGCCGCGGCCGAGAAGTCATCGATCTTGACCAGAGATGCGACCGTCTCCCTGAGCGGCAACGAGTCCGGGTAGACCGTGTTGTCGGTGCGCGGGTAGGAGATGAAGCCGTCCATGTAGAGGTCCTCGGCGATGCTCATCGCCGACTTCGGGGTTATCCCGAGGCGGCTCGAGGCGTCCTGCTGGAAGACGTTGGTGTTGTACGGAGTCGGCGGCCTGTTCGTGTTCTTGCGCGGGGTCACCGACTTGACCGTCCCCGGACTGGAGGTACCGGCCAGCGCGGCGTCGGCTTCGGCCTTCTCCCAGAACTTGTCGGTCTCGTGGTGGGCTTCGAAGGCAGCCCCGCCCGGGTGCTCGAACTTGGCGAACAGTTCCCAGAAAGGCTTGGCGACGTGGGCGCGGCGCTCGAGCTCACGCTCGGCGACCAGGCCGAGGGTCGGGCTCTGCACCCGGCCGACCGAGAGGAAGTTGGCACCGTAGGCCCTGGCCGAAAGCGAGACCGCCCGGGTCAGCGCGGCCCCCCAGATCAGGTCGATGTCCTGACGGGCGGCACCGGCGTGGGCCAGCGGGTAGGAGAGCTCATCGAGGTTGTCGAACGCGCCCTCGATCTCGTCCCGGGTCAATGCCGAGTAGCGGGCCCGCTTGACGGTCGGCTCGAGATCGGGGTTGACCTCCAGGGCCTCGTCAAGCGTCTCGAGGCCGATCAGCTCGCCCTCGCGGTCGAAGTCGGTCGCGATGATCAGGCTGGAGGCGGCCTTGGCCTGCTTCCTGACCGCCCGGATCACGTTGCCATCGGTCGGCCGGGTGACGAGCGGCGCGTCGATCAGGCCGTGGATCAGGTCGAGCTTCCACTGCTTGAACTCTTTCTCCTCGGGGAACGCACGCTCGACCGCGTGGCCCTTCAGGCCGATGGTCATCTGATCGCCCTCGGAATCGGTCCACTTATATAGAGGGACCTTGAACGACTTGTCGGTGGTGGCGTCGCCCCCGGAAAGGATCTCGGCGATCTTCTTGGCTGAGTTGTTTTTCTCGGTAATGATCAGTCGCATTGGCGGCGAGGGTAGCAGGGGCGGTGAGCGGCACCGAAATGCCGAACCGGTCGGCGAGCCGCAGATTCACCTTTCCTTGACCTAATATCGACCCCAATGAAATGCCTCGTAACCGGCGGCGCCGGCTTCATCGGATCACACCTGAGCGATGCCCTCCTCGCGCGCGGTGACGAAGTCACCGTGATCGACGATCTCTCGTCCGGCTCCCGGGAGAATCTCGCCTCGGCCCTGGCCTCGGGGGCCGATCTGATCGAAGGAGATGTGTGCGACAGAGACTTCATCGACCAGGCCGTCGCCGATTCCGATCCGGGCGTGATTTTTCATCTCGCCGCGCAGGGCGAGGTCCGCCGCTCGATCGAACAGCCGGCCTTCGACGCGTCGGTCAACGTGGTCGGCACGGTCAATCTGATCGAGGCCGCCCGGGCGTCCGGGGTCCGGCGGTTCATGCTGGCCTCGAGCGGCGGCGCAATTTACGGCGAGGGCTCCGGCAGGGACATGCCCGTGGTCGAATCATCGAGCCTCGAGCCGCTATGTCCCTACGGCCTGAGCAAGCTGGCAGGTGAGCAGTACCTGCTGCTCTACCGGAGGATGTACGGGCTGAGCTCGGTCGCGCTTCGCTTTGCCAACGTTTACGGGCCGCGCCAACGGCCCAAGGGGGAGGCCGGCGCGGTCGCG
>JBGUDX010000219.1:0-2848 GCA_041821645.1 Acidobacteriota bacterium | reverse complement strand
CGCGAAGCTGGTTGTCGATGCGGCGGGATTCGTGTCGCTCGGTGCCGCAGATGAACAGCCCGCCGCGCTCGCGCACCTCGTCAGCCTCGGTCTCGCACTGCTCTTTCAGGCCGGCGGCGATCTCCTCGACCGCCTCGCTGTAACCGTCGTCCTCGGGCTTGAGCCCCTGTTTGGCGACCACCGGATGGGCCATGCCCTCGGGATCGCCCCCCAGCTTGATGTCGACGCCGCGGCCGGCCATGTTGGTCGCGATCGTGACCGAGCCCTTGCGGCCCGCCTGGGCGATCGTTTCACCTTCGCGCTCGGCGTATTCCGGCTTGGCGTTCAATACGACGTGCTCGATACCCTCACCGCGCAGAGCCTCGGAGATCATCTCCGAGATCTCGACCGAGACGGTGCCGACGAGGATCGGCTGCCCGGTGGCGTGGCGCTCGATCAGTTCGCGGGTGACCGCGTTCCACTTGCCCTCCCGGGTCTTGAAGATCTGGTCATTCTGGTCGTCCCGGACGTTCGGCTCGTTGGTCGGCACCTCGACCACCGGGATCTTGTAGATCTTCATGAACTCGGTCGCCTCGGTCAGCGCGGTGCCGGTCATGCCGGAAAGCTTGTCGTAGAGCCGGAAGTAGTTCTGCAGGGTAATCGTCGCCAGGGTCTGGTTCTCTTCGCGGACCGCAACCCCCTCCTTGGCCTCGATCGCCTGGTGCAGTCCTTCGGACCAGCGACGGCCCTCGAGCATGCGCCCGGTGAACTCGTCGATGATCATGACCTCGCCGTCGACCACGGCGTAGTCCTTGTCGGCCCTGTACAGGGATTCGGCCTTGAGCGACTGGATCAGATGGTTGACCAGGTTGCCGTTCTCGGCCATGTAGAGGTTTTCAATGCCGAGGAAGTTCTCGGCGTTCTCGACCCCGCGCTCGGTCGGGGCGACCGTCTTGTGCTTCTCGTCGTACTCGAAGTCATATTCGGCGGCCGACGTGTCCTTTGACTCACCCTGGGACTTGAGCTTCGTCGTGGCCGGGACGCCGACCATCTGCTTGGCCAGGCGGGCGAATGTGAAATAGGTTTGAGCGGCCTGTTCGGGGGCTCCCGAGATGATCAGCGGGGTCCTGGCTTCGTCGATCAGGATGTTGTCGACCTCATCGACGATCGCGAAGTCGTGGGTCCGCTGGACCTTGTCCTCGAGCGAACCGGCCATGTTGTCGCGCAGATAGTCGAAGCCGAACTCCGAGTTGGTCCCGTAGGTGATGTCGGCCGCGTATTTCTCCCTGCGGTCCGCCGGTTCGTCGTCTTCCTGGATCCAGGCGACCGAGACACCGAGCATGTCGTAGATCGGTTTCATCCAGAGCGCATCCCGCTTGGAGAGGTAGTCGTTGACCGTGACCACGTGGACCGCTCCTCCGGCGAGCGTGTTGAGCACGACCGACAGGGTGCTGGTCAGGGTCTTGCCTTCACCGGTCTTCATTTCGGCGATCGCGCCGTCATGAACCACCATTCCACCGATCAGCTGGACGTCATAGTGGCGCTGGCCGAGCGTGCGCTTGGCCGCCTCACGGGTCAGCGCGAAGCTCTCTGGCAGGAGGTCATCGAGCGACTCGCCGTTCCCGGCGCGCTCCCGCAGCCCGTCCACCTCTTCGAGCAGTTCATGATCTTCGAGCGCCTCGGTTTCGGGCTCGATCCGGTTGATCGAATCGACCCGCTTCTGGTATGCCTTGAATTTGCGCCCCTCGCCAAGCCTGAGCGCGCGGTCAATCAGCTGAATGGCCATGGGTCAAGATTAGCCGTTGAGCGGGCCGGGCACCGCCTCCGCCGCCCCGCCGGGCACCGCGTGGACGGGGACCCCCTCCGGAGCCCCCGTGATCACCTCTCTCGATGTCGAAGCCGCCTCGGAGCGGCCCGGGTTTGACTACAGGCTCGCCGATGCCCCCCCGGAAGGGCGTCCCCGCATCTCGTTGACCAGCCGGCGGGTGCGGCTCCGCTTGCGCTGCTTCTCGCGCTGGCGCTTGACCTGCCGGCCCATGTCCTCAGCCAGTTCGTGAATGGTGTGGGCCATCTCCGGGGTCGCTTCGTGAGCGTGGAGGGTGGCCCCTTTCATGTGGAGCGTCGCCTCGGCGACGCACTTGTTGGCGATGGCCGGGTTCTGCTCCTCGGACACCACGACCTCGACTCGTGCCAGCGGGGAAAGCTGCTCGCCGATCCGCTTGAACTTCTGCCTCACCTGCTCACGCATCTCGTCAGTAACCTCGACATTGCGTCCACGAACTTCAATTCGCATGAGACCTCCTCGCGGGGTTTTGATCCTTTTACGGATGTTAGCCAGACGGTCCGACGGGGACAAGAGCAACGACGAAAATTCTTCGCACGCAGGAGAACTTGCGCTTTCCGGCCGCACCCGTCCGGCTCACAACCGCCGGGTAAAGGTGATCGCTGAAACGGGACCGGCACCGGCTCCGGCCAGCGCGGCGGCGCAGGCGGTGAGCGTCGCCCCCGTGGTCAGGACGTCGTCGACCAGGGTCAGAACTCCACTCGGAGCCCCGGCCGGCAGCGCGTCCGGGACGGGCTCGACGGTCGGGGGCAGACCCAGCCTCGCCTCCCTCCCCCGGCCTCGCTGCCGGCCGGAACCGCGCCGCACCAGAAGGTTCTCTCCTGGCGACGCTCCGGAGTCCACCCGTGCGACCTCACGGGCCAGCTCACGGGCCGGGTCGAAGCCGCGCCGGCGCGCTCGCCCCGGAGCGGCCGGTACCGGGACCAGAACCCGCTCCGGCGGCCCGGTCCCGTCGAGATCGGCCATGTAGCCGGCGATCAGAGGTGCCAGGCCGACCAGCCCCCTGAACTTGAACGCCGCCAGCAG
>JBGUDX010000218.1:0-2856 GCA_041821645.1 Acidobacteriota bacterium | reverse complement strand
GGCCGATGTGCACTCCATCGGCGCCTAGTGTCACCGCCAGTTCGGGATCGTCGTTGACCATGAACGGCACCGACGAGCTGTTGCAGACCCGGCGGAAAGTCGCGGCCGAGCGCTCGATGATGCGGCCGTCGGCCTCTTTCTCGCGCAGCTGGATGATGTCCACTCCACCGTTGATTGCCGCCCGCAACAGCGGTTCGGGGTCGTTGCCGCCGGGCCTCGCATTGCATACGAAGTAGAGCCTCGCGTTGCGAAGTCGTTCGCGACGGAGCGGGCCCTGTCCATCGGGGGTGGCGAGAGTCATAGCTTCATTATCCCAGTGCCCGGCCCGGGGTGGCCGGGCATCGCCCCGGTAGCGATAGGATCAGCCTTGCCTGCGGGAGCCCGGTCGCGAGGGCTGAGAGGGCGGCGAAGCGGCCGCCGACCGTCCGAACCTGATCCGGGCAATTCCGGCGCAAGGGAAGTGACGTGTCGGGCCTGAAGGCAGACCGATGAACCGGAGCGAGAGCAGAAAAGAGGATCGACCTGCCCACGACGCAGTTGTGGTCGGCGCCGGTGTGATCGGGCTGGCCTGTGCCTGGGAGTTGCATTCGAGGGGACTGTCGGTGGTCGTGGTCGATCGGGCCCAGCCCGGCGGCGCAACCACCGCGGTCGCGGCCGGGATGCTGGCCCCGGTCGGCGAGCTCGATTTCGGTGAATCGGATCTGCTCGACATGAACCTGATCTCGGCCGGCCAGTACCCCGAGTTCATCGCCTCGATCGAACGCTCGTGCGGTGGTGCGATCGGGTACAGGCGCTGCGGCGGCATCCATGCGGCGCTCGATCGCGACGAAGCGGGTGAGCTCAGGAGGAGGCACGAGCTGCAGCTGAGGACCGGACAGGATTCGCAGTGGCACGGTCCGGCGGCCGCGCGGGAGATCGAGCCTGGTCTTGCTCCGGCGTTGACCGGGGCGGTCGAGGTGCCCGGGGACGGAGTCGTTGATCCGAGGCTTCTGACCTCGGCTCTGGTCTCGTCGCTCGAGTCGGAGGGTGTGCCGGTCCGGACCGCAGCGGTTGACACTCTCAAGCGGTCGGGCGGCCGATTCGAGGCGGTCGGCCTCGAAGACGGAGCGCAGATCAGGGCCGATGTCGCGGTCGTCGCGACCGGGGCGGAGTGCGGCACGGCCGATTGGCTTCCCGAGGAGATCCGCCCTCCGGTTCGACCGGTGAAGGGCCAGGTGGCCGAGCTTCGCGGAGACCCGGAGCGGCCGGTGTGTACGAGGATTCTCGGCAGCGAACGGGTCTATCTGGTCCCTCGCCCGGACGGTCGCCTGATCGTCGGAGCAACCTCGGAGGAGCTCGGCTTCGACCGGACCGTTACCGCCGGAGGCGTCTACGAGCTGCTGCGGGAGGCCGGCCGGTTGCTACCGGACGTGGTCGAACTGGAATTCCTCGGTGCTCGCGCCGGCCTGCGTCCCGGAACTCCGGACAACCTGCCGGTGATCGGGCCGACCGCGATCCCCGGGGTCTACCTGGCCACCGGGCACTACCGCAACGGCATCCTGCTCGCGCCGTTCACGGCGCGGGCGATTGCCGCGATGGTCACCGGAGAGTCGCCGGAAGGCCCGGTGACCGCGGCCGACCCGGGACGGTTCAACCGCAGCGCCGCCGGAGCGCGATGAGCGAGGGCGAGCGGCAGAGCACGGGGCAGGACCGGCTCGGGATCGAGCTGAACGGCGAAGCGATCGAGGTCGCGGCCGGTACCACGGTGGCCTCGGTTGTCGTGGCGAGCGGAGCCGACCCCGCGACCCGGGGGCTCGCCGTGGCGGTCGGCGGTGAGGTCATTCCCCGGTCGAGCTGGCAGGAACTGGTCCTGGGTGAGGGCGATCGGGTCGAGGTGGTGACCGCGATCCAGGGCGGATCCGACGAGTGGAAGCTCGGAGACCGCAAATGGGGCTCGCGACTGATCGCCGGCAGTGGCGGATTCCGCTCCCTCGAATCGATGAGCACCGCGCTGGCTGCCTCGGGGACCGAGATCGTCACGGTCGCCCTTCGCCGGATCGACCCCGCGGCCAGGGGCTCGGTCATGGACGTGGTCGAACAGCTGGACCTGTTCGTTCTCCCCAATACGGCCGGCTGCTACACCGCCGCCGACGCGGTCAAGACCGCCCATCTCGCGCGTGAGGCGTTCGGTACCGAGTGGCTCAAGCTCGAGGTGATCGGCGACGACCGGACCCTGCTGCCGGACGGACCCGAACTGTTGCGGGCGGCCGAGCAGCTTGTCGGAGACGGTTTCACGGTGCTGCCCTACACCAGCGACGACCCGATCCTGGCGCGCCGCCTCGCCGCGGCCGGCTGCGCGGCCGTGATGCCGCTCGGATCCCCGATCGGTTCCGGTGCCGGAATCAGGAATCCGTACAACATCTCGATCATCGTCGAGCAGGCCGAGGTTCCGGTGGTCCTCGACGCCGGGATCGGCACTGCATCCGATGCCGCCCTGGCGATGGAGCTCGGCTGCGACGCGGTTCTGATCGCCTCGGCGATATCGAGGGCCGAGGACCCCGACCTGATGGCCACGGCGATGCGCCACGCGGTCGAGGCCGGCCGCGCCGCCTACGCCGCCGGCCGCATCCCGGTCCGCCACCACGCCCGGGCATCGACCCCCGAGGAGGGGCTGCCCGGCCTGGATTGAGCGGCCCGGCCCGGCGGCAGTGCCCCCGGTCGGATTCGAACCGACGACTCACAGGTTAAAAGCCTGCAGCTCTAACCAACTGAGCTACGGGGGCCCGGCAATATTGCCATTCGCGCGCCCCGCGAGGGTTCCGGACATGCGTTTCGCCAGGCGCGGGCCGCTCCTGAACCGGGGCTGCGACGCCCTTC
>JBGUDX010000217.1:0-2860 GCA_041821645.1 Acidobacteriota bacterium | reverse complement strand
GGTGATGTACTCGGCACCCGGGTTCAGATAGTCAGGCCGACTCCTGTGCGCGGCCTGGTGCAGACAGTCGATCACCCGAACCTCGCGGCCGGCCTCGACCAGCTGGTCAACCACATGAGACCCGATGAAGCCCGCTCCGCCGGTGACCAGAACCTTGCCTGCCATTGGACGACATTAACAGCCGGCGCCGGGTCGGGCGAGGGCAATCCTTAAACCTTTGTGAACACTCGCCCGCCCCGGGCTTCGGGACCATTTTTGCTGACACAATCGAAGCATGGGTATGAAGCCTCATCGCGGTTCGGGCGGGCGGGCGCGGTGAAGCTGCGGCCGCCCGGGCTTCCGTCCGAGCCACCACCGGGCCCCAGCCGGCCGGGATTCTGGAAAAGCCCCCTGCGGGGGCCCTGGCTGAGCTCGTTCCTCGGCTCGGCCCTGCTGCCGCTGATCATCATCTGCGCCCTGACCGGCTTTCTTTCGCAGCTCGCCTACAGCCCGGAGCTGGGCGACAACAACGTGCTGCCGTCCGGCGGGCTCGGCTTCGATCTCTTCCCCTTTTCCTGGCCGACCAACCCGGCCTGGCTCTACGCGTTGACCCAGGGCCTGCATGTCGTTTCCGGCGTGGTCGCGATCCCACTGCTGTTCGCCAAGCTGTGGTCGGTCATGCCGAAGCTGTTCGAGTGGCCGCCGCTCCGCTCGACCGCCCACATGTTCGAAAGGGTCTCGCTCGCGCTGCTGGTCGGCGGCGCGCTGTTCGTCTTCTTCACCGGGGTTCTGAACATCCAGCTCTACTACCCCTGGTCGTTCAGCTTCGTCCCCTCCCACTACTACGCGGCAATCGTCTTCCTCGCCGCGCTGGCACTTCATGTGGGCCTGAAGATCCCGACCATGCGCAAGGCTTACCGGGAGCGCGGAGTGGTCAGGCCGCTGAAGGCCGACCTCGACCGGACAGTCGCCGAGCCGTACCGGGAAGACTCGACCGCTCCGCTCGAACCGGCCGCACCGACGCTGTCGAGAAGGGCGCTGATCGCGAGCGTCGGCGCCGCTTCAATCGGGATCGGCGCGATGATGGCGGGCCAGGTGATCGGCGGACCGCTTCGCAGCATCGCCCTGCTCGCCCCCCACGGGACCAATCCCGGGGACGGCCCCAACGGGTTCCAGATCAACAAGACCGCAGAGGCGGCGGGAGTCGGTCCGGCGGAGACCGGCGCCGACTGGCGGCTCCGCCTCGAAGGCGGGTGGGCAGTGGGACTTTCCCGGCAGCAGCTGCTGGCCATGCCGCAGCACACCTACGACCTGCCGATCGCCTGCGTGGAAGGCTGGTCGACGACCCAGACCTGGACCGGGGTCCGGCTGCGCGACCTGGCCCGAGCGGCCGGGGCGCCGGGTGCTTCACAGGTCCTGGTCGAGTCACTGCAGGAAGCAGGCTCGTTCAACAAGGCCACGCTGAGCGCCGCCCAGATAGACGACGAGAAGAGCCTGCTCGCCCTGCGGGTCAATGGGGTCGACCTCTCGCCCGACCACGGCTTCCCGGCCCGGGTGATAGTCCCGGCCCTTCCCGGGGTCCACTGCACCAAGTGGGTCAGGTCTATGAAGTTCGAGGTGGCCTGAGATGGCCCGGTTCAGAAAGCTCTACGGCACATCACCGCTTCACCTGCTGGCCGTGATCGCGACCTTCGCGGTGGTGGGTTACGGCTTCTTCATGATTTTCCAGAGCCCGGCACCGGAGAGCACGCTGATCTTCTTCGTGGCCGCGATCTTCGCCCACGACATGATCGCGTTCCCGCTCTACTCAGGCCTCAACCGGGTCGCCGGCAGGGCGGTGGGAGGGCGCGCGACCGAAGCAGACGACGACGCCCGGGTGCCGGCGATCAACTACCTGCGGGTGCCGTTCATCCTCAGCGCGTTCTGCTTCCTGCTGTTCTTCCCGCTGATCCTGGGGCTGAGCGCCGACCGCTACGCCGCCAGTTCCGGCATGGACATCGACATGTTCCTCGGCCGCTGGCTGGGAATCACCGCCGCGCTCTTTCTGGGCTCAGCGATCGCCTACGCGGTTCGCCTGCGGCGCGCGAACGGCGGACCGGACGGCGAAGCTGATTAAATCCAGCTGTGCCTGACGTCATCCTGCCGGTGCTCGACGAGGCCGAAGCGATTCCAGACGTGCTCGCCGCGATACCGGCCGGCTATCACCCGATAGTCGTGGACAACGGCTCCACCGACCGATCGGGCGAGATCGCTGCCGAATGCGGGGCCGAGGTGGTGACCGAGTCCCGGCGTGGTTTCGGCTCGGCCTGTTGTGCCGGGCTGACCGCGGCCACCCGGGATGTGGTCTGCTTCATGGATTGCGACGGATCGCTCGATCCGGCCGATCTGCTCTCCCTGGAGGCCGCCTTCACCGACGGAGCCGACCTGGTGCTCGGTGCCCGGCGGCCCGAGCCCGGTGCCTGGCCGGCTCACGCCCGCTTCGCCAACCGGGTGCTCGCCTTCGAAATGCGCCGGCGCACCGGCCTCGCCCTCAGTGACCTGGGGCCGATGCGCATGACCGCCCGGGAGGCACTTATCGGGCTGGGGCTGCAGGACCGCCGCAGCGGCTGGCCGTTGGAGATGGTGCTGAAGGCCGCCGCCGCAGACTGGAAGATCGTCGAAGTCCCGGTGCCGCTGAAAGGCCGCTCCGGTCGCTCAAAGGTGACCGGAACGGTGCGCGGCACCGCGCAGGCGATCCGCGACATGTCGGCCCAGCTCCGGGCGATGGAACGCGCCTGACCGAACCCGCGCCGGCTACTCCCAGGGCATGCGTTCAGGATGCTGCGGCAAGCCGTCGTCGGGCACCGGTGACCAGGCCGGCGCGTAATCGGTGAACTGGTGG
>JBGUDX010000216.1:0-2880 GCA_041821645.1 Acidobacteriota bacterium | reverse complement strand
GGCGGACATTGAATGTGATCTGATGCGGCCGGAGTCGGTTCGCGGGGTGCTGGAGCAGAGCCGGCCGGACGCGGTCGTGCTGGCAGCCGGGATCTCATCGGTCGGCGCGGCATGGGAAGAGCCGGAAGCGGCCTTCGAGATGAACACGCGGGGGACCTTTCACCTGCTCGAAGCGGTGCGCCGCGCTGCTTCGGGGAGCCACATCCTGTTCGCGTCATCCGGGGCTGTCTACGGCGCGACGGCGGGAGCGCCGACCGAGCGCGAGCCCGTTCGCCCGGCCTCGCCCTACGCGGCCTCGAAGGCGGCGGCCGACCTGCTCTGCTCCCAGTATGCGCGCGAGCATGGCGTGGCGATCACGGTCGTAAGGATGTTCAACCAGGTCGGTCCGGGCCAGCCACCGAGCCAGGCGCCGTCCGAGTTTGCCCGCGAGATCGCCCGGGCCGAGGGCCGGGGCGAGGCGAAGCTGGAATTGGAGGTCGGAAATCCCTCTGCGGAGCGCGACTACACCGATGTGCGTGACACGGCCCGAGCCTGGGAAGACCTGATCGAACGGCGGGCCACTGGACTGTTCAACCTCTGTTCCGGTCGGACGGCCGGCCTCGAGGCGATCATCGACGGCCTGGCCGGAGACAGCCCGGTCGAAGTCGAAATGAAGGTCCGGCCCGGCCGCGCCCACCCGGCCGATCCGCCGAAGGTGGCCGGGTCAAACCGCAAGCTGTCGGCGGCGACCGGTTGGCGACCCGAGATCCCGCTGGCCGAGAGCCTGGCCGATCTGCTCGCGGACTGGCGCCGGCGGATCTGAACGCCCGGCTCGAGGGCACCCCGCCATGGAGGCGGATTCGGCATGGGCGGGGCCGGTCAGTCCGGCGGAGGGACGCCGACCGGGGGGACCGGGTGCCGGAACACCTCGGTGGTTGAACGGTGGCTCTCACCGAGCCATGCCTGGGCGAGTCCGAGGTCGCATTCGCGCCTGAGGCGGCGACGGACTCTGAGCAGCTGCGGGAGTCGCAGCAGGGCGGCGCCCTTTCCGGCCGAGGTCAGGGCGAAGCGGCGGGCCAGGGCGGCGCGGAACATCGCGCCGACCTCTACCGCGGCGATCCGGGGGAGCGCGTGGGCCGGCATGAACTTGACCTGGGTGCAGATCCGGTTGCGGGCCACCAGCCTGGCGTTTTCAGCGTCCGGGCGGTCAAAGCCGGCGTGCCAGGCAGCGTTGCCGACGTGCCAGACGACCGCGGTCGGGACCAGCCGAAACTTCCAGCCGGCGATGCGCGCCCTGACATTAAGGTCCACGTCTTCGTAGAAAGCGAAGTAGGTCTCGTCGAATCCGCCGACCTGTTCCAGCATCTCGCGACGGTACATGCAGGCTGCGCCGCAGACCCCGAAGATCTCGCGGGCCTCGTAGCCGCGCGTTCCCTGGGGCTGGCCGATGCCGTCCTCGCGGGCCCGGCCGTCCAGGGTCAGGGCCTGGCCGAGGCTGTATATCCGGGCATCCGGGTCCACCGGGTCGCACCTGGTGCCCCGCTTCAGAGAGAGGATTCTGGGCTGGACGCCGCCAAGCTCCCGGTCACCGGCCAGGACCCGGTACATCTCGGCCAGCGCGTCCGGCTCGAGAACCGTGTCGGCGTTGACCGTGGCGACGGCCTCGGTCGTGGTCGCCTCGAAACCGAGGTTGACCGCAGCCGCAAAGCCGAGGTTGCGAGGCAGCGGAATGTGATGGATGCCCTGCTCCCTGAGGAAGTCCACCGTTCCGTCGGTCGAACCGTTGTCAACCACGACGACCTCGGGTTCGACCCCTGTCTGGGCGCCCAGTGACGCAATGCATTCCCGGAGATCGTCGAGGCAGTTCCAGCTTGGAATCACGACCGCGATCCGGGGTGGTTCAGTCCCCATGGGGACAGCCTGACAGAACGCGTCCTGTGGCGAGAGCCGGCCGCGGAGGTCGGTCGGGACCGGAAAGTCGACGGAACTCGACCGGGCGTAGGCCGTCTGGCGGAACTCATCTGGATAGGATCCGCCGCCATGACCTCAGCCCCTTCCGCCCGACCCCTGAGCCGCAAGGCGAGCGATGCCGCGGCCCGCACCGCCCGCCGGCTTGCCGGGACCAGGTTCGGGCGCCGGGCCGTTGAGAGCCTGCGCTCTACTCCGGCCGAGACCGGCCTGGACCAGTGGCTGAAACCGCTTTTCGGCGACGAACTGGACCGCATCGAAGCCGAGATCGAGGGTGCCGGGCCTGAGGGCTACGCGGCATTCCGCGACCTTGACGACGATCTCTGGTCGCTGCTTTTGACCCTCGAGTACGAGGGCTGGCCCGGGATCCGATCATTCCTGCCCGGCCTGCCGGACCCGGCGCTCCAGCAGATGTGGAACGGGACCAGCGGCCCGGCCCTGGCCGCCCAGAGCGTCTGCTTTTACCGCAAGCTGAAGGAGATGCAGCGCGAGTTCGGTGCGGGCGAGCTCGAACAGGCGAACGTGCTCGACTTCGGCTGCGGCTGGGGACGACTGACCCGGATGCTGGCCAAGGACCTGGAGCCGGGGCAGCTGTTCGGCTGCGATCCGGTCGAGGACATCCTCGACGTGAGCCGCGAAAGCGGGGTGCCGGCAAGACTGGCCCGGTCCGAGTTCCTGCCGGAGTCGCTTCCGTTCGACGAAGGTTTCGACCTGGTCTTCTCCTTCTCCGTCTTCACACACATCTCCGAGGCCGCCCACATGGCCTCGCTCGAGGCGATCCACGGCGGGCTGAAGCCGGGCGGGCTGTTCGTGGCGACCGTCAGGCCAACCTCCTACCTCGACTTCAACCCGCTCATGAAGCCGGCGCTGGAGAACCTTCCACCGGACCGCCGGTCCGCTCTGGCCGAGCCGCGCTACCTGTTCGCCCCTCAC
>JBGUDX010000215.1:0-2895 GCA_041821645.1 Acidobacteriota bacterium | reverse complement strand
CCATGGAAACGGCCAGGAGAATCCCGCCCCGGCAGCCGAGTCCGGCGGAGGGGTTCCGGCCGCTTCGGCCCTGACCGACGATGTCCCGGTTGTCCCGGCCAGGATCAAGGTGTCCAGCGGGACGGCCGACCTCGGCCCGGCCTGTGACCAGTGCGGAGGCATGATGCAGCGGACCGGCTCCTGCTACACCTGCTCGAGCTGCGGCAACAACACCGGCTGCGGCTGAGCCGCTGGATATTCGCGCCGGGCGGCACCTGTGACTATTTGCCGTGGCGACCACTGTCAATCAGTCACTGGCACCACCCCGCTCGATCCCAGCGGCTCAGTTTCTATCCCTGGCGCGGTGTAGCCGGCGCCGTGTGGCCCCCGGCTTCGGCCGTGGCTATGGAAAAGTTTTGAAAAGGACTTGACAAATCTGGTGAGTGAGTGCATACTCACACCTAGATGGTTCCGCCTTCAGCGACATCCACCCCGACCAGAGCCACTCGGACCCTCTCCACCGCGGAGGAGCGTCGCGAGGCGATCCTGACCGCGGCGATGCCGGTTTTCGCCGAGAAGGGCTACCACGCGGCTCCGACCACGGAGATCGCAAAGGGCGCTGGTATCTCGCAGGCCTATCTGTTCCGGCTGTTCCCGACCAAGGAACAGCTGTTCACCGCAGTCATCGAGCGCTCGAGAGAGCGCATGATCGAGACCTTCACCGAGGCCGCCGACCGGGCCGAGGCAGAAGGCCTGGACCCGACCGAGCAGATGGGGATCGCCTACGCTGACCTGGTCGGCAGCGACCGGGACGTGCTGCTGGTCCAACTCCACGCCCATGCGATATCCGCGTACATGCCGGCGGCCAGGGAAGCGATGCGGAACTGCTTCGCCGCCCTGTACTCGCTGGCCGAGGAACGCACCGGGGGCTCCCCCGAGGAGCTCAAGGCGTGGTTTGCCGAAGGCATGCTGATCAACGTCTTGACCGCGATCAACGCCGAGCAGGTCGACCAACCCTGGGCCCGGTCCCTGACCGACATCGAAGGGGACTGCTTCAACCAGTAGCCGACCGGCCATCCGACCGAACTCGAGCGGCCCCGGGTCGCATTTCTTTTGGAGATATGAGTGAGTAAGCAATCACACACAAGGTCAGAACCACGCACGATCAATCGAAAGGAAACCGTTATGCCGGCAAAGAATCACCGCAACGCAGCCTGGACCCTGGTGATCACCGGTGCCGCGCTTTTCATGACCGCTCTCGACAACCTGATCGTCGGTGTGGCGCTGCCCTCCATCCGCGCCGATCTCGGTGGCACGATCGAGACCCTCCAGTGGACGGTCAACGCATACACCCTCACTTTCGCCGTGCTGCTGATAACCGGCGCGGCCCTGGGCGACCGCTTCGGCCGACGGCGCATGTTCGTGATCGGAGTCGGCATCTTCACCGTGGCCAGCGCGGCCGCAGCACTCGCGCCGGACCTCAACTCCCTGATCGCCGCCAGGGCGGTGCAGGGTGCCGGGGCGGCGATCGTCACCCCGCTCACCCTCACCCTCGTCTCGGGAGCGTTCCCGCCGGAGAAGCGCGGCGCGGCGCTCGGCATCTGGGGCGGGATCAGCGGCCTGGGCGTCGCGCTCGGCCCGCTACTGGGCGGGGCTGTGGTCGAAGGGATCTCCTGGCAGTGGATCTTCTGGATCAACGTGCCGGTCGGACTGGTTCTGATGCCGCTCGCGATGCGCCACCTGTCCGAATCGACCGGCCCGGACCGGGCGCTCGACCTGCCGGGCCTCGGGCTGATCGGGATCGGCCTGTTCGGCATCACGTTCGGCATCATTCGCGGTGAGTCGCTGGGCTGGACAAGCCTCACCGTCGTTGCCTCGATCGGGATCGGCCTGCTGACCCTGGCCGCCTTCGTCGCCTGGGAGCTCAGGGCAAAGGAACCGATGCTGCCGATGCGCTTCTTCAAATCGCGGGCTTTCAGCGCGACCAACGGCCTCTCGTTCACGATGTTCTTCGGCACCTTCGGGGCGATCTTCCTGCTGAGTCAGTTCTTTCAGACCGCTCAGGGGCTGGGTCCGCTCGAGGCCGGCCTGAGGACCCTGCCCTGGACCGCGATGCCGATGATCATCGCCCCGATCGCCGGAGCGCTGAGCGACCGCATCGGGACCCGTCCGCTGATGTTCACCGGCCTGACGCTCCAGGCGGCCGGCCTCGGCTGGATCGCCCTGATCACCAGCCCCGAGATCGCTTTCGGCGAGCTGATCGTGCCGTTCATGATGGCCGGCTCGGGCATGGCCCTGGTCTTCCCGACCGCGGCCGCGACGGTGCTCTCCGCCGTTCGCGAGCGGGAGGCCGGCAAGGCATCGGGCACGACCAACGCGATCCGGGAGATCGGCGGGGTCATGGGAGTGGCGGTCCTCTCATCGGTGTTCGCCGCAAATGGCGGATTCGAAAGCCCTCAGGCGTTCAACAACGGTGTGGTCGCCGCCCTTCCGATAGCGGTGGCGGTATTGGCGATCGGCGCGGTGCTGGCCCTCCTGGTCCCCCGCAGGACCCCGGCCGCAGAGCAGGCGGACACGAACGAGGCCGATGGCATACCGCTGCCCGGCGAGCTGCGGCCGGCCGCGGAGACCGCCTGACCGCGCGAAGGGACCGGCCATGCCCGGCCGGTCCCGTGACGGCGCTTTCGAACCGGGCGGACTCTGCCGGCCCGGTTCCGGTTCCGCCGGAGCCAGTATGGTCAGGCGGGTGAACTCGACCGCAGCCGTAGCCCCTTTCCGGTGTGTGAAGTGAAAAAGAAGCTGGCCCTCGGCATCGCCGGCGCCTCCGCCCTGATGGTCGCCGGCTGGCAGCTGGTACAGAGCCGGTCGGAGTCTGCTCATCCCGGCACCGATTCCGATCCGGCCGGACCGACGACC
>JBGUDX010000214.1:0-2903 GCA_041821645.1 Acidobacteriota bacterium | reverse complement strand
GATGCGGCGGTTGCCGGCGGGGCCGAGTCGGCGATGACCGAAGTCGCCCTGGTCGCCTTTGCGTCGATGGGCGCTACCTCCCCGGCCGGAATATCACGCCCGTTCGACGCTCGGCGGGACGGCTTCGTTATGGGTGAGGGTGCCGGGATCCTGGTGCTGGAGGAGGCCGGGGCCGCCGAGGCCCGCGGGGCCGAGGTGATCGGAGAGATCACCGGCTACGCCGCGACCTGCGACGCCAACCACCTGACCGCTCCCGATCCGGCCGGAATACAGTCTGCCCGTGCGATCAGCACCGCTCTTGATGGGGCCGGCCTCGGAGCCGGTGACCTCGACTACATAAACGCACACGGAACTTCGACCCCGTTGAACGACAGCTCCGAGACCGAAGCGCTCAAGGTGGCGCTCGGGCCGGAGGCCTACGAGATTCCGATCAGCTCGACCAAGTCGGTGATCGGACACCTGATGGGTGCCGGCGGGGCGGTCGAGGCGGTCGCCACGACGAGGACCCTGCAGAACGGGATCGCCGCTCCGACCGTGGGTCTGGAGCAGCCTGACGAGCAGTGCGATCTCGACTACATCCCCGGCGAGCCACGGCCCCTGACCGCCAGCAACGAACGCCTTACCGCGATATCGAATTCGTTCGGGTTCGGCGGCCACAACGCCGTTCTCTGCTTCGCCGGCCCATGATCGCCGCCCGGTTACTCTCGACCCCGGGGGGCCGTCTCCCCGGATGGCCGGGAGCGACACCATGACCGGGCCCGCCGCAAGCGGGGAGCAGCACCGCCGGGTCGGCAGCTACGTCGCCCTGGGAGACAGCTTCACCGCCGGCAACGGCCTCGAACCGGGTAGCCGCTGGCCCGATCTGGTCGCGGAAGCGCTCGAACAGATCAACCCGGAGTTCGAGTACTCAAACCTGGCCCTGGACGGCGCGACCAGTTCTGACGTGCTCGAACAAGTGCCGCGGGCGATCGAGCTCGAGCCGGACCTGATCACCCTGATCTGTGGTGCGAACGATGTGATTCTCGAGCTGAGACCGGACGTCGAGGCTTTTGCCGCCCGCTTCGAACTCATCCTCGACCGGCTGATCGCGGCGCTGCCGGGCGCTGCGATCCTCTCATCCACCTATCCGGAAGGATGGGATCTCACCGGGGCCGGGCCCAGGACCCGGGCCCGGATGCGCCGCGGCATGAAAGATCTCAACGAGGTGATCAGGTCGGTGACGTCCGACCGGAACGTGCCCTGCCTGGATGTAGTCGATGATCCCGGGACAGGAGACGCCCGCAATTACGAAATGGATGGGCTCCACCCGTCACTCCGGGGCCACCTCCACGCCGCCGACGAGGTCTGCGAACGTCTGGCCGAGATGTTTTCGATCGAGATCCCGACCGAACGGAGAGAACGGATATGGAGTTGAACCAGGTCTTTGACTCCGGCTTTGACGACCTCGCCCCCGGAGCCGAGTTTTCAACCTATGGCCGGACGGTCACCGAGTCCGACCTGACCGCTTTCTCCGGGTTGACCGGTGATCACCATCCGTTGCACACCGATGCCGAATGGGCCGCGCGCTCGCCGTTCGGTGAGCGCATCGCCCACGGCATGCTGCTGCTGTCTTACTCGGTCGGCCTGGCGCCGATCGACCCCGAGCGGGTCGTAGCCCTGCGCGGATTCGAGAAAGTGGTCTTCAAGCGGCCGGTCCGGATCGGCGACACGATCACCCTGACCGGGAAGGTCGATCGGGTCAAGCCTCTTGACGAGGAGACCGGGCTGGTCCACATCCTCTGGAAGGTCAAGAACCAGGAGGACGCCCTCGTGGTCCGGGCCGTGGCCGAGATCATCTGGCGGCGGGGGACCGGCGGCGACCGGAGCCCGGGGGCCGAGGCGGAATCTGCGAACGAATCGGTCTACCCGTGATTCTCGAAGGCAAGCGGATCCTGGTCACCGGGATCGTAAACCGCCGGAGCATCGCGTTCGCCGTGGCCGAACGGGCCCAGCAGGAGGGGGCCGAGGTGCTGCTCACAAGCTTCGGCCGGATACGCCGGATGACCGAGCGCGCGGCGAAACGGCTGCCTGAGCCGCCCGAGGTGATCGAGCTGGACATCAACAGCGACGAAGACCTGGATGCCTTGGCATCGGAGATCGGGAAGCACTGGGAGGCGGTTGACGGCGCCCTGCACGCGATCGCCCACGCTCCCGCCGATGCGCTCGGCGGCAACTTCATGGAGGCGCCCCGCGCCAGCGCCGCCGAGGCGTTCGAGACGAGCGCCTATTCGTTCAAGGCCCTGGCCGGGGCGCTTCGTCCGATCCTGGCTGGCGGTGACGGCCCGGGAGCAGGCTCCAGCCTGGTCGGGCTCGACTTCGACGCCACCGTCGCCTGGCCCTCCTATGACTGGATGGGTGTGGCCAAGGCCGCACTCGAGTCGACCAGCCGCTACCTCGCCCGTGATCTCGGTGGAGCCGGGCACCGGGCCAACCTGGTTTCGGCCGGGCCGATCCGTACCGCGGCCGCGGGGGGCGTACCGGGCTTCAACGAACTGTCGGGGCTGTGGGGCGATCGGGCCCCGCTGGGATGGGACCCGGATGATCCCGCCCCGGTCGCAGACGCGGTCTGCTTTCTGCTCTCGGACTACGCCCGGATGATCTCCGGAGAGATAGTGCACGTCGATGGAGGCTTCCACGCAATCGGCGTGGAACCGCGCATATCGCCGGAGGATGAGCGCCCCGGAGAGACCCCGGCGGACTGACCGCCGGCCAGCGGGTCGTGCGCCCCGCTGGCGGCACATCCAGTCCGGTTTGCCCGGTGGTCGCTGCGCCGTCCCGGGAAAGGTGCCGCGACGTGTTGTTTAATCGCGTCATGCAAGGGACTGGAGGAGGCCCGGGTTGAAGCGCCTGATCAACAACCCGAT
>JBGUDX010000213.1:0-2932 GCA_041821645.1 Acidobacteriota bacterium | reverse complement strand
AGACGTAATCAGGCGCGCGGATCGCATTTCGGCCGGACTGCATCGCGCCCGGTTGACTGGGTAGCTTGCCAGTCCGGATGAAGTTCGAGAAATGGCAAGCCCTCGGCAACGACTACGTGATCCTGGAGGAGGCCGACTTGCCGTGTGAGCTGACCCCGCCGCGCGTTCAGCGGATATGTGACCCTCACTTCGGGGTCGGCTCCGACGGGATTCTGCTGATATCGGCAAGCGACGACCCCGAGTACGTCGCGAACCTGCGGATATTCAACCCGGACGGATCCGAGGCGGAGCTCTCCGGGAATGGGGCGAGGGAGGCGATTCTCTATCTGAGGCGCCACGGATGGACCGATCTCGATTCGTTCGCGATCCTGACCGAGTCCGGAGCGGTCACGCCGACCATCACCTCCGAGCGAACCTGTTCGGTAGATCTCGGTCGGGCGTCGACCCGGTCCGCCGACTATCCCGCCGGCGATGACGGCGGCAGGGGCACAGTCACTTCTGCCGGGCAGGTATGGGCTTTCCGGCATGTCTCGATCGGAAACCCGCAGTGTGCGATCGAGGTCGGCTCGGGACTCGAAGACCTGGACCTGGGCCTGATCGGGCCCGAGATCGAAAACAGCGAATTGTTCCCGAACAGGACCAACGTCTCGTTCTTCCGGGCGTCGGGCTCCAGGGTCAGGGCCAGGATCTATGAGCGGGGCGTCGGTGAAACGCTTTCTTCCGGCACCGGGGCGACCGGTGCCGCGGTCGCGGCTTTCCTGAACGGAAGCGAGAGCCCGATAACCGTGGAGTTGGACGGGGGGGAGCTGCAGGTGGAGATCGGCCCCGACCTGGAGGTGACCCTGACCGGGTGGGCGGAGCCGATCCTGAGCGGAAGCTTCGCTCCCGAGATGCGGCAGGCGCTCAGCGCGATATCAGATTGATCCGGGCCGGCAGGAGCCGGAGCCCCGATCGAGACAGCAAAGACCAGACAGAGGAGACAAGTTGGCGCTCACAGATCCATCCAAGAGGCTCGGCGCGATGCCCCCGTACATGTTTGCCGAGCTGGAGCGCCGGATCGCCGACAAGCGCGCCGCCGGCATCGACGTGATCAGCCTCGGCATCGGCGATCCGGATATGGCCACCTTCCCGCACATCGTCGAGGAGATGCAGGCGGCGGTCGCCGAGAACTCCAACCAGAAGTACCCGAGCAATCGCGGCCGCGAGGAGTTCCGGCAGGCCTTTTCCGATTTTTACCGCGACCGGTTCGGGGTCGGGATCGACCCCGAATCCGAAGTCATTCCGGCTATCGGCGCCAAGGAGTGCATCTACAACCTCTGTTTCGCCTTCCTCGACCCCGGCGACGTGGCTCTGGCATCCGATCCCGGGTACCCGGTCTACACCGGCGGGCCGATTCTGGCCGGTGCCGAGGCGGTGCTGCTGCCCCTCCAGCAGAAAAGGGATTTCGCCCCGGATCTCGGCGCCATCGACGAGCTCACCCGCGAGCGGGCACGGCTGCTTTTCCTCAACTACCCGAACAACCCCAGCGGTGCGATCGTGCCGGACGGGTTCTTCGAGGAGGTGGTCGAGTTCGCCCGCGAGAACGAGATTCTCGTGGTTCACGACAACGCCTACTCCGAGACGACCTACGACGGATACGTCGCTCCCAGCTTTCTGGCGACGCCCGGTGCGAAAGAGGTCGGGGTCGAGGTCTTCTCGCTATCCAAGGGCTTCAACATGACCGGTTGGCGGGTCGGCGCCATCCTCGGCAACGCCGACGCGATCGCCACCTACTGGAGGCTGAAGACCAACGTGGACTCGGGCCTGTTCGAGGCGATCCAGCTGGCGGCCGTGGCCGCGCTGACCGGCCCCCGGGGCCCGCTGGAGGAGATGAACGCGATCTACTCCAGGCGTCGGGACCTGGTGGTCGACACGCTGCGTGCGATCGGGGTTGACGTCGCTTCTCCGAAAGGAACGATCTACGTCTGGGCCCCGGTGCCGGAAGGCCACACCTCAACCAGTTTCGTCGAGATGGTGCTCGAGGAGACCGGTGTGGTGATCTCGCCCGGTTCGATGTACGGGCGAAGTGGAGAGGGTTTCTTCCGGATCTCGCTGACCACGCCCGACTCAAGACTGACCGAGGCACTGGAGCGGATGCGGGAACACCTGGTCTGACCTGGCTTCGCGCCCGGCGGGGTCCGCCGGGATCAGGTCGAGCCGCTGAGCTTGCCCTCGGCGTCCAGGGTGTCGTGCATTCCGGTAGCCAGGTCGCGGGGACGGAAGCCGAGCTCTTTCTTCGCCTTGTCACCGTTTGCCCAAATCGTGACTCCGTCGGCGGTACGGATCAGCTCGGACAGGTTGGGTGGCTGATCCATGATCTTGCCGACCAGCGGTCCGACCGGCCGCAGCAGTTTCAACACCCCGGTCGGGATGTCTCTCGATGGCGCCTTTTTGCCGACGGTGGATCCGGCAACCTCGATCATCTGGCGCAGGGTCACGTTTTCGGCGTTGAGGATGTAGGACTCGCCGATCTCGCCCTTGTCCAGGGCCAGGGCGATTCCGGCGGCGATGTCTTCGACGTGGGTGACACCCATGCCGAGTGTGCCGAACGGGATCATCGGCAGCTTGCCGTCCAGGAACTTGCTGATCGTCTGACCGAGCGCCGAATGGTCGTCGGGCCCGTAGACCCCGCCCGGCTGCACGATCACGCAGGGAAGGTCCCGCTCCTTGATCAGATTCTTGGCGATCTTGTGGGCCTCGTACTTGGTTTCTTCGTAGACCGAGTCGAAGTCGAGGTCACTGCGCTCGTAGCTTTCATCGACTACCTCGCCGTCGGTATTGCCGAAGATGCCGCAGGTCGAGACGTACAGGACCCTCGGTATGCCGGCATCGAGGCAGGCGTTCAGAACGTCTGCCGTGCCGGTCACGTTGGCCTCGACCATCTCCTGCCTGC
>JBGUDX010000212.1:0-2984 GCA_041821645.1 Acidobacteriota bacterium | reverse complement strand
CACGAGGGCCCCGGTGACGTCTTCTGTCACAACGTGGTCTCGTTCGGCGGCAACTGGAAAGTAATCCGCGGCAGCGGCAAGCTGGTCGACTGATCCTCTGAGAAGTGCCCGGCGGTCAGCGCCGGGCTTAGCCCGGGACGGCCCGGCGCTCAGCGCAGGGTCCGTTTGGCCTTTGCGGCCTTGCCGAAGGCCACCGAGCCGGTGGCCGAGACCTTGACCTTGTTGCCCTTCTTTATCGCCTTGCGACCCGACGACTTGAGCTTGAGCTTGACCGTCCTGGCGGCACCGGCGGAGAGCTTCAGCCCCGAGCTCTTGGCCAGCGTCTTCGAGCCCTTCTTCGCCTTCAGCGAAATCCCCGAGCTTTTGGTCTTCGCCTTGACCTTGAGCTTGAGCTTGCCCGACCGGCGGACCTTGTTCAGAGACTGGTTCGGGATAGTGACCTTGATGTCGGGCCTGGGGACGACGCTGCCCTTGCCTCCATCGACCACCAGCTTGCCCTTCATCGACGAACCGTGGATCGTGCAGAAGAATCGGTAGCTGCCGGCGTTGAGGTACTGGGTGCCCTTGACCGGAACGGTCGAATCCGAGGTGATTGAAATCGAGCGGAACAGCGCTGCTCCGTCCGGCCCCTTGTCGTTCGCGGTGACGTTGTGGGGGGCGTCGGCGTCGGCCGGGTTGTTGAAGTCGGGGATCTCACCCAGGTCCTGGAAGTAGGGTCCGGGCGCGAACGTGCAGCACTCAGGATCGGCCACGATCGTCTCGGCCGCCCGCGCGGACGAACCTCCGAAAACCAATAGCGCCGTGGCCATAATCAGACCGGCGCCCCCTGCGCGTCGAATCATTCCCATACACACATCATGACGCATCGGAACCGTTGCCGCCACTCAGCTGAAGAACTCGGCGATCGCCTCGTGGGTCCGCTCCGGCCTCTCGAGCTGGGGAACATGGCCGCAATCGAGCACCAGGTGTTCGGCCGAAGGCAGGGCTTTCTTGACGTGCTTCTGGAAGCCGATCGGGACCAACTGGTCGTCAACGCCCCAGACGAACAGCGCCGGCGGGCTCAGCCGGGCCAGCCGGGTCCAGAGCCCCTGCTCTCCGTGAGGCTCGTCGAGATAGATGTTGCGGGCTGATTCATAGAAGGCGACCCGGCCCTTCGGGGTCAGGAATGAACGCAGGAACTCGTCCACCCCGGCAGCGGTCCAGCCTTCCTTGGCGCCGGGAACCAGGTTGCGGACGATGCGGTCGGTTATCACCTTGGGCGCCGGCTGGATCAGGCCGAGCTTTGGCAGTGGGGCCTGCAGCAGCCAGCGCCAGCGACGGTCACTGAGCCAGGCCAGGGCCGGGCAGAGCAGGACAATGCTGTCGACCCGCTCCGGATGGAGCAGGCCGGTTTCGATCGCGACCCGGCCGCCCATGCTGTTGCCGATCAGGTGGGCGGTATCGATCTCCAGTTCATCCAGCAGCGAAATCACTGCGTTAGCGAAGAACGGGGCGTTGTAGGCGGCGTCGAGCGGCTTGTCGGAGTCGCCGAAGCCGGGCAGGTCGAGCGCGATCACCCGGCGCTCTTCCGAAAGCGCGGCGACCGTCGTCATGAATGACGCCTTGGTCCCGCCGAGGCCGTGTATGCAGACGACCGGCTCTCCCTGGCCGGCCTCCAGATACGAGAGCTTTCCTACATCGGTTTCGACCGAGCCGAACTCCAGCCGGCCCGCTTCGACGATGCCGCTCGTCGCGGTCAGGAAACCCACCCCGAGGTGCAGATTGTGCCGGATCTTGAGCCGTCCGGTGCGAAAAGAATCCATGGCGAGGGCGAAGTCCTCCGCGATCCCACCCCAGGTGGTCCCGTCGGCTCTCAACTCGGCATCGGGCGAGGCGTCGCTGATCGGCCGCAGGTCGATCCCGGCAAGCTGAATAACCGCGTCCCAGCCGCCTTCACCGTCGACCAGCAGCCGGATCCGGGCCTTGTCTCTGGTGACGTCGATCGCATCGGGATCAAACCGGTCGATCAGCGTGACCAGTGATGCCGGGGGAGTCGGCATGGCCTGGTGGCCGGCATGCGGTACAACGGCTTGGGAGTCCGATTCAGCCATCGTCAGAGCCTACGACTCCTGCCTCACGAGCGGCCTTCAGACCTCGGCGGCAACGTTGGATCATCACCCTGGAGCCGGCTCAACTCGAGGCGCACCTGCTTCAACTCGGCCACGACCTGGTCGAGCCTGGGCTCCAGCGAATCGCCCGCATCGCCCTGAATCGAGTCGGCCGACCTGTCGGACTGGGCCCGGGTCACGAAGGCGCTGGTGATTATCCCGGTGATGACCGAGAACATCGCGAGGCCCCCGATCATCATCACCGACGCGATCACCTTGCCCGAAGCCTGTGCCGGAATGACGTCCCCGTAGCCGACGGTGGTAACGGTCTCGGTCGCCCACCACATCCCCAGCCAGACCGTGTCGATGCTCTCCGGATCCACGAGGTGCTGAAGTGTCCCGAAGGCGGCTATCGCGACTATCCAGGCCGAGGCGATAAACGAAGCCGCGACCCACGGCCGAAGGCCCCACCTCTGTACCCGCCTGTCGATTTTGCGTTCGAGCCAGCTCGAATTGTCCATCAGAGACTTTTTCGCCGCCGGGCACCGCTCTCCTACCACGGTGGCGCGGCCTCGCGGCCTCTCGCCGGAACCCACAGCCCGGCAATCAGATCCAGGCGACCGGAATGGTGCCGGCGTCGCGCACCGCCTTGCCCTCGGCACCCTCGATCTCGGCGAGCGGCACATAGGAGATTTCGTCGATATCGACCCCGACCGATTCGGCGGCTTCGGGCTCCAGCCGCTCGATCAGCTCTTTCGAAGCGAGGATCGAGCCGGTGGCGGCGACCGCCTCGATCCTGGCGCATTCGTTCATCTGGTCTCCGAGCGCGGTGACCTCGAGCCTGCCGCGGGTCGCGACCTGGCCGACCATCAGCGTCGAGCCCCAGTGGAGTCCCAC
>JBGUDX010000211.1:0-2993 GCA_041821645.1 Acidobacteriota bacterium | reverse complement strand
GGCCGGGTCGGGCTGGCGGGACTACGAACACACAGGCGCTGTCTGCGGCCACCAGCTCCCCGAGGGCCTGCGTCAGGCGGAGCGTCTTCCGACACCCATCTTCACGCCGGCGACGAAGGCCAGCGAAGGGCACGACGAGAACATCAGCCGGGAGGCGGCCGCGGAGATCGTCGGCGCCGATACCCTGGGAGAGTTGGAGCGGATCACGCTTGCCCTGTACGAGCGCGCCGCGGCGGCCTGCCGGTCGGCGGGGATCATCCTGGCCGACACCAAGTTCGAGTTGGGCAGCCACGCATGTGCCGAGATCGTGCTCGGCGACGAGGTCCTGACCCCCGACTCTTCGCGCTACTGGCCGGCCGACCTGTACGAGCCCGGAAAGGCCCAGCCCTCGTTCGACAAACAGTTCGTCCGGGACTGGGCCAATGCCGCCGGCTGGGACCACACCCCGCCGGCCCCGGAGCTGCCCGACGATGTGGTCGCCCAGACGCAGGAGAAGTACCGCGAGGCGTTCGAACGCATCACCGGCACGAGTTTCAGCGGGGCTTCGACCGGATCATCCGGAGACCGGCGATGATTACCGCCAGGGTCCTGATCAGGCCGAAGGAAGGCATCCTCGATGCCCAGGGCAAGGCGGTCGAGAAGGCCCTGCCGGCGCTCGGGTTCGAAGGGATAGAGCACGTCCGGGTCGGGAGGATCGTCGAGCTCCGGGCCGAGAACGCCGACCGGCTGGATGAACTCTGCGAGAAGCTCCTGGCCAACCCGCTGATCGAGGACTACGAAATCGAGATCACGTGATCTGGGGCGTGCTGCAGTTCCCCGGCTCCTGTGACGAGCGGGACGCCCTCCACGCCTGTCGCCTGGCGAGAGTGGAGTTCGGCGATCAGGCCCGGCTGGTCTGGCATGAGGAGACCGACCTGTCCGATCTGGACGGAATCGTCATTCCCGGTGGCTTCTCCTACGGCGACTATCTGCGGGCCGGGGCGATCGCCCGGTTCGCCCCGGCGATGAGTGCGGTGGCCGATTTCGCCGCGGCCGGCGGCCCGGTGCTCGGGATATGCAACGGATTTCAGGTCCTCTGCGAGATCGGGCTTCTTCCGGGGGCGCTGCTGACCAACACCGGAACCCGATTCATCTGCCGCCAGGGTGATCTGGTGGTCGGTGATGCAGACTCGCCGTTCCTCTCACGATTCGAGCCCGGGGAGAAGATCTCGATCCCGTTCAAGCACGAGAGCGGCCGCTTTTACGCTCCGCCGGATCTGCTCGACCAAATCGAGCAGAACGGCCAGGTCGCGTTCCGCTACGCCCCGGGGCAGAACCCGAACGGGTCACTCAACGACATCGCCGGGGTGGTCGGCGAATCCGGCAACGTGCTCGGCCTGATGCCCCATCCCGAACACGCCGTCGAGGCGTTCACCGGCTCGACTGACGGGCTGCGCATCTTCCAGGGACCGACGAGGACGGCCGAAGCGGCCGGAGTGGCCGCGTGAGCAAACACAGCGAGCTGGGGCTGACCGACGCCGAGTTCGAGCTGATCTGTCAGAAGATGGGCCGCCCGCCCAACGACGTCGAACTGGCGATGTTCTCCCTGCTCTGGTCCGAGCACTGCGCCTACAAGCACTCGCGCAAGCTGCTGAAGACCCTGCCCAGCGAAGGTGCCCGGGTGGTCATGGGACCCGGGGAGAACGCCGGCGCGGTGGACATCGGCAACGGCTTCTCAATCGCCTTCAAGGTCGAATCCCACAACCACCCCAGCGCAGTCGAGCCGTTCGAGGGAGCGGCAACCGGGGTCGGCGGCATCCTGCGCGACGTGATCGCGCTGGGAGCCAGGCCGATCGCGATCCTCGATTCGCTGCGCTTCGGTGAGCTCGACAACGAGCGGACCCGCTACCTGCTGGACGGCGTGGTCCGGGGGATCGGCCACTACGGCAACTCGATGGGCATCCCGACGGTCGGCGGGGAGATCTACTTCGAGCCGCCCTACGAGCAGAACCCGCTGGTCAACGCGATGTGTGCCGGGATCGCGCGGACCGACGACATGGTCCGGGCCGCCGCGTCCGGGATCGGGAACAAAGTGGTGCTGATGGGATCACTGACCGGCCGTGACGGCATCGGCGGAGCGTCGGTACTGGCCTCGGCCGAACTCGGCGAAGGCGAGTCCGACAAGCGGCCGACCGTCCAGATCGGCGATCCGTTCGAGGAATCGAAGCTGCTCGAGTGCTGCCAGGAGTTGCTGGAGGCAGACCTGCTGGTCTCGCTCCAGGACCTCGGAGCGGCCGGGCTGACCTCGTCGGCCGGCGAGATGGCATCGGCCGGAGGGGTCGGGATCGACGTCGACGTCGGCCTGGTCCCGCTGCGCGAGGCCGACATGGAGCCGTTCGAGATCATGGTCTCGGAGAGCCAGGAACGAATGCTGGCCGTGGTCGAGCCGGACCGGGTCGATCGGGTCCTTGCGCTCTGTGACAAGTGGCAGACCGCGTCGGCGGTGATCGGCGAGGTCACCGGGAGCGGCGACTTCCGAATCCTGAACGACGGGGAGACGGTGGGCGAGATCGCGGTCGATGCCCTGGTCGACGGCTGCCCGCTCTACGACCTCGACCCGGCCGAACCCCCGGAGTGGATCTATCCCAACCGGCCGACCATCGAGAGCAGCGATCCCGGCGAGACCCTGCTCACCCTGCTGGCCTCGCCTTCGATCGCATCGAAGCGGTGGGCCTACGACCAGTACGACACGCTGGTCGGGTCCCGCACCGCCCACCGGGCCGGAGCCGCCGATGCGGCGGTGCTGCGCATACCCGAGGCCGAGACGGCGATCGCGATCGCGATCGACGGCAACGGGAGGAGGGTCGCCTGCGACCCGTATCTCGGCACGATCGAGGCGGCACTCGAGTGCGCGGCCAACCTCGCCTGCGTGGGTGCCGAACCGCTCGGGGTCACCAACTGCCTGAACTTCGGCAACCCCGAGAAGCCGACCGTCGCCTGGCAACTCGATCGAT
>JBGUDX010000210.1:0-2997 GCA_041821645.1 Acidobacteriota bacterium | reverse complement strand
GGGATCGCCCTCGCAGCTTCCGTCACTGCTGATGAAGCGGAACCGGTACTTGTCGAACGGCAGGCCCAGTTCGGCCAGGCTCATCCGGACCGTGGTCGTTCCCGGCTCGGGCTGGCTGACTTCGGCGATCAGGTTGCCGTCTTCGGCCCCCTTCTCGGACCGGTCGGCGATCGGGGTGGTTCCGACGGAGCTGCTCGAACCGCCCAGGCAGATCCTCTCGCCGTAGGCTTTCCCGGGCTCGGCATCGATCTGCTCCATCTCGAGGCAGACGTACTCGGCGTCGCCGCGGTCGAGGTCGGGGTGGGTTTCCAGGCTCCCCAGGCGGATGGGCCCGGCAGTGTGGACCGTGAACTGGAAGTCGCGCTCGACCTGCCGGATCTCTCCCTGCCGCAGAGCGAGCGGGCTGGTCAGGGCGGCCGGCTGGGCGCCGGTCGCGAAAACGACCGCCACGACAGCGCAAACGGCCCCGGCAACGGTGAAATAAACCTTGCCGCGCCGGTTCATGAGTGGGCCTCCTGGATCATTGAATGACAGGGTACCGATCTACCCCGCGAGCCCGGCGGGGCGAAACCGTCGGGCGAGAGCCCGCACCGATCCAACGCGAGTCGTGTTCATGCAACCGATGACGTCACTCCCCATCCACCGCGCCGGGGCCCTTCTGGCCCTGACTACAGCCCTGCTCGGAATCTTGTTTTTGGCTTCACCAATGGGTTCGCAAGCCTCGCTTGCTTCACCGGAGCGTTCACAGGCCTCGCCATACAAGCGGCCTGGGATGTGGATCTGGTACGTGGACAGCTCCCATGGGGGAGACACCGGCAGGATCATCAAACAGGCCAAGCAGTCGGGGATCGGCACGCTCTACATCAAGTCCGGCGACGGAACCAACACCTGGAGCCAGTTCAACCGCAAACTGGTGTCGCGCTTCCAGCGGGCCGGTCTCAAGGTCTGCGGCTGGCAGTACGTGTATGGCAGGAGCCCCGGCCGGGAAGCCAAGGTTTCGGCCTACGCCAAGAAGCAGGGTGCCAACTGCTTCGTGATCGATGCCGAGACCGAGTACGAGGGCCAATACTCGGCCGCCGACCGCTACATACGCGCGTTGCGGAAACGGGTCGGCAAGAAGTTCAAGCTGGCGCTCAGCACGTTCCCCTACGTGCACTTCCACCCCGGATTTCCCTACTCGGTATTTCTCGGCCCGGGAGCAGCTACCGCCAACCTGCCGCAGACCTACTGGAAGGCGATCGGCGATTCGGTCCGGGAGGGGGTCGATACGACCTGGTACCAGAACGCCCTGTACGAGCGGCCGATCTACCCGGTCGGCCAGACCTACCAGGACCCGCGTGCAAAGGAACTGGTGCAGTTCCGGCGATACATGGAGAGCTACGGCAGCGCGCCCAGCTGGTGGTCGTGGCAGGAAACCAAGAGCTCGGAATGGAAGGCCCTGGGCCGCAAGGTGCCCGGCCCGTTCAAGGGCTACAAGCCGGTCAGGAGCCATCCGGTGATGAAGAAGGGCAGCCGCGGCGACCAGGTCGTCTGGCTCCAGCAGTACCTGAACGGGGCGGGCAAAAAGGTGCCGGTCACCGGGATCTTCGCCAAGAAGACCAAGGCGAAGGTGGCCGCGTTTCAGAAGAGTCGCAATCTCGAGGCCGACGGCGTGGTCGGCACGCAGACCTGGAAACGACTGCTCAAGGTGCGTCCGGTCCGCGTCCGGTGGTCGTCGGCCCGCTCACGGGCTCTCACCGGCCGGATCTCCGGCGCGGTGCCGGGTGAACCGGCCTCGGCCGGCATCCCTGCCGTCCGCAACGAGATCGCCGGCGCCAGACAGCCCTGATCCGGGGCAGTCGCTAGCGGGCGATCTTCGTCCGGAGCTCACCCAGGGTCGGTGAGGAGACGGTCAGTTCGTCACCGTCGTCCAGCCAGACCCGCGGTTTGCGCACGCTGCCGACGCCCGAAGGCGTCCCGGTCGAAATGATGTCGCCCGGCTCCAGGGTCATCCAGCTCGAGAGCCGGGAGACCAGTTCGGGAACCGGGAAAATCAGGTCCCCGGTAGACGAGCTCTGCATCTGCTCCCCGTTCAGATCGAGCGATATGCCGATCGCGTCATGGGGCCCGGCCTCATCCGGGGTGACCAGGGCGGGGCCGCATGGTGCCGATCCGTCGAAGACCTTGCCGGCCATCCACTGGGGCGTCAGGAACTGCAGGTCGCGGGCCGAAAGATCGTTCAGCAGGGTGTAGCCGGCGACGTGATCGAGGGCCGAGTCCACCGGCACCTGGCTGGCGCGACGGCCGATCACGAACGCCACCTCGGCCTCGAAGTCGACCTTCTCACTGGCTTCGGGAAGGGTGACCGTCACCCCGTCGGCGACCAGGGCGTTGCGGTACTTGCCGAAGATCGTCGGTGCCTCCGGCAGTTCGATCCCGGCCTCCTCGGCGTGGGCGCGGTAGTTGAGGCCGATGCAGATGATCTTCTCCGGGTCCGGAATCGGAGCCAGGATCGTGACTTGGCCCGGGTCGAGTGGTTCGACATCGGTGCCGGCCCGGATCCGCTCGGCCAGCTCATCCAACCGGTCCTCGCTGATCAGCTCGCGAAGGCTGGAGCGGGTCGGATGGTCGAGTACCCGCCAGGCGTCCAGGATGCCCTCTCCGGTCACGACCCCGGCCCGTGGCCCGTCGCTCGTGTCGTAAGTCTGGAGGCGCATGGCGCCAGCTTACGCCGATTGTCTGACACTGCGATAATGCCCGCCGGTCGGCTGCCACGCTGACCGCCCTACGGGGGCGTAGCTCAGTTGGTTAGAGCGCTGGCCTGTCACGCCAGAGGCCGCGGGTTCGAGTCCCGTCGCTCCCGTTTGGTCTGCTGCATCGCGCGGGCCGCTGGTTTGGGTCCGGTTCTCCCGAATCAATGGTTGGATGGTCGAATCCCGGCTGTGTCGGTTCCTTTGCCGTACCGTTTCCCTATGGCACCTGAGCTTTCTGCCGAATACCCTGGCGGCCGGGTTGCCC
>JBGUDX010000209.1:0-3012 GCA_041821645.1 Acidobacteriota bacterium | reverse complement strand
GGGGGGGCGGTGGCGGTATGAGCCTGCCCGACCGGGTTGAACGTTGGAAGGAGCGCGGCAGGACCGAAGAGTTCCGCGGCCGCTCGATCCACGCCTACTACCAGCCGGGTGACGGCCCGCTTCTGGTCCTGCTCCACGGTTTCCCCACCAGCTCGTACGACTGGCGCTACCTGGTCGACCTGCTGCCGGGCAGAGCGGTACTCGCCTTTGACTTCCTCGGGTTCGGGCTTTCCGACAAGCCCCGGGACCACGCCTACACGCTCTCCTGGCAGGCCGACCTGACCGAGGAGCTGATCGCCCGGTTCGGCGGCGACAACCCGGTGCAGATCTGCGCCCACGATCTCGGCACTTCGGTCGCCACCGAACTGCTGGCCAGGGACCTGGCCGGCGAGCTCGGCTTCGAGCCCGGCACGGTATTGCTGTTCAACGGCTCGATCCTGATCGAGCGGTCGAACCCGACCCTCGCCCAGAAACTGCTGCGGGGACCGCTCGGACCGCTGGCGGCGCGGTTCGCCAACGAGGCGTTCTTCCGGCGCCAGTTCGCTTCGGTCTTCTCGGACGCCCATCCGCTGAGCGACGAGGACGCCGCTGACAACTGGGCCCTGATGACTTTCAAGAACGGCAACCGACTCGGTCACAAGCTCGTCTCCTACATGGATGAGCGAGTCATCTACGCGGATCGCTGGCATGGGGCGATCCGGCGCTGGAAGGGCGACCTCAACCTCGTCTGGGGGCTCCGGGATCCGGTGGCGGTCCCTCAGGTGCTGGAGGGCCTGCTCGAGCTGAGGCCCGATCTGAACGTGGTCACGTTCGACGATCTCGGGCACTACCCGCAGGTCGAGGACCCCGAGCGGTTTGCCGAGGCCCTGACCGAGAGCATGGCCCCGGCGGGTAGCTCGTTATAATCCCGCCTCGCTGCCCTGCCGGCACCCTCGGGTCGTCGTTCAGGGCGTTATTTGTTGGGCCGGAAGCAACTTGCCCGGCGATCCCAAGAGAGGTTGATGCCAGTGAGCCGCCAGTCTGAAATTACCCCGGAAGGTCTGAAAAAGCTCGAGGAAGAGGTCGAGCACCTCACAACCGTGCGCCGTCGCGACGTATCCGAGCGCATCCGTGAGGCCCGCGACTTCGGTGATATCGCAGAGAACGCCGAATACGACGACGCCAAGAACGAGCAGGCCCAGATCGAACAGCAGATCGCGCTGCTCGAAGAGCGGCTCCGCCGTTCGACCGTGGTCGAAGAGGGCGGCCGGGACACCGGAGAGGTCGGATTCGGCTCGATCGTGCACATCAAGGACCAGGACTCCGGCACCTCGCGCAAGTTCCAGATCGTGGGATCGACCGAGGCCGACCTCAATGGCGGCAAGCTTTCGAGCGAGTCTCCGATCGGCGCCGCCCTCATCGGAGGCAAGGTGAACCAGATCGTCAAGGTCCCGTCCCCGCGCGGCCCCGAGAAGCAGTTCAAGATCACCAAGATCGAAGCCGCTTAGGAGCAGGAAGCCCGGACCACATGACCGAGCCGGAATCCAGCAACCTGCTCGCCGAACGGCGGGAAAAGCTGGACCGGCTGCGGGCCGCAGGGATCGATCCGTTTCCCCACGAGTTCGCGGGCCGGGAGGAGATCGCCCCGGTCCTCTCGGAGCATGAAAGCCTCGAGCCGGGCGCCGAGACCGAATCAATCCACCGGGTTGCGGGCCGTGTGATCGCCCGTCGGGGGCATGGCAAGGCCGCCTTCATCGACCTGCGGGACTCGACCGGCCAGATCCAGCTGCACGCAAAGGCCGACGTTCTCGGCGACGAGGAGTTCTCCCTGCTGGACGACCTCGACCTCGGAGACATAATCGGAATCGAGGGCCGCGCGGTCGTCACCAGGCGGGGCCAGCTCTCGATCGAGGTCGGCCGATGGCAGGTCCTGGCCAAGTCGCTGCGGCCGCCGCCCGACAAGTTCCACGGCCTCGAGGACACCGAGACCCGCTACCGCCGGCGCGAGCTCGACCTGATCGCCAACGAACATAGCCGCGAGATTTTTCGGGTCAGGGCCCGCACGGTCAGCGAGGTCCGTCGCTGGCTCGATGACCGTGACTTCTTCGAGGTCGAGACCCCGGTCCTGCAGCCGCTCTATGGCGGAGCCCTGGCGAGACCGTTCACGACTCACCACCACGCCCTCGACCGCAAGCTTTACCTGAGAGTTGCCACCGAGCTCTACCTGAAGCGGTGCGTGGTCGGAGGGATCGACCGGGTCTACGAGCTCGGCAAGGATTTCCGCAACGAGGGCATCTCGCACAAGCACAACCCTGAGTTCACCATGCTCGAGTGGTACGAGGCCTACGCCGACTACGAGAAGACCGCAAGCGATCTCGAATCGCTGGTCTCCGGGGTGGCGACGGAGGTTCTGGGTGGGGTCGAGATCGAGCGTGACGGAGAAAGGATCGACCTGAGCCCGCCGTGGCACCGCATGACCCTGCGCGACGCGATCCACGACCGCACCGGGATCGACATCGAGAAGGAGACCACCCGCGAGTCGCTGGCGGCGGCGATGGAGGTCGAACTGGACGACACCGTCGGCTGGGGCAAGCTGGTTGACACGCTCTTTTCCAAGCGGGTGGAGCCGACCCTGACGGAGCCGACCTTCATCCTCGACTATCCGGTCGAGCTCTCGCCTTTCGCCAAGGCCCACCGCGACAAGCCCGGGGTCGTCGAGCGCTGGGAGGCCTTTCTCGGCGGCGTCGAGATAGCCAACTCGTTCTCCGAGCTCAACGACCCCGACGAGCAGCGGCGGCGATTCGAGCAGCAGGCAGGCGAGCTCGACCGCGGCGATCAGGAGACTCAGCCCTACGACGAGTCATTCATCGAGGCGCTCGAGCAGGGCATGCCGCCCACCGGCGGTGTCGGCCTCGGGATCGACCGTCTGGTGATGATGCTCACGGGGACCCATTCGTTGCGCGAAGTGGTGCTGTTCCCGGCCATGCGCGACTAGGCTGGGGCCCCGCCCGCTCCGCTGTGCGACCGGGATTT
>JBGUDX010000208.1:0-3021 GCA_041821645.1 Acidobacteriota bacterium | reverse complement strand
GCTGGATCGCCGCCGCCAGTGTTCCGGCCGCCAGGCCGCCGACCAGGGTGTCGTACCGAAGCGCGATCGGCAGGCAGATCGCCACCGCCAGCGCCAGTCCGGCGGCAGCCGGCAGCATTTCGCGGATCGGGCTGTAGCCGGTCTCCTTTCGCACGATCCGGTCAAATCCGACTAGCAGGAGAGACGAGGTCACGATCGTGGCGACCGAAATCGACTTGAACGAGAGCAGCGGCGTGAGTGCCAGCGAGAGGGCCACGATTCCGGTCGTATTTGCCACGGCCATCCACTTCACCCGGGTCGGAGAGCAGGTGAGGAACATCATCGGAATGATCAGGCTGATCGCGATTCCGATGAAGCTGGTGATCGACTCCAGGCGCAGCAGCGGGATCCCGTCCGACCAGGCCTCCCCGAATATCTCCAGGGTCAGGGGCTCGGCGGCGACGATCAGGGCGGCCAGCAACGGGCCGCCGACCAGCAGCAGGCTGCGGAAAAGATTGCTGTAGATGCTGATCCGCTCGTCGACCGTCGAGCGGGCGAGGGCCGGGTAGGTTGCCCGGGCGACCATCGGTGCCAGGTAGGTCGGTATCGAGGTGATCGCCAGGGCCCAGACGAGCAGGCCGACCTCGCTCGCGGTGAACAGGAGGCCGCCAAGCAGCGGGTAGGCCGCGTAGCTGGCCTGGTTGGCGATCCGGGTCTGCCACCACTGCGAGGAAAAGCCCCGGAACAGCGGCTCACCCGGGGCGAAACGCGGAGGCCAGCGCCAGCGCGCCGCGATCATCATCGCCGGGTAGCCGACCAGTGCCGCGGCGGCGGCGGCCACCGGTATCGACCATTGGGCCGGATCGAACAGCGCCAGCCCGATCGCGATGGTGACCAGGATGACTCTCTGTGTCACCTCGACCGCTGAAATCCGGCCGAATTCCATCCTCTTCTCGAGCAGTGCCGTGGGCAGCGACTGAAGGGCCAGCAGGAGCAGCGAAAGCAGCAGCAGCGCACTGGTCAGATCGGAGAATCCGAACGGATCGATGACCACCGCCAGGGCCATCCCGATCAGGCAGATCGGCACCCAGAAGGCAAGCTGGAGGGCGAAGCTCCCCGAGATGTCCCGGTCGCTGACCCTTTTCTTGATCAGGTAGGCGCCGAGGCCGAGGTCGCCGACCGCGGCGCCGACCAGGACCACCGTGTTCACATAGCCGTAGAGCGAGAATTCGGCCGGGGTGAGCAGCAGCGGCAGGACGATGATCCCGGCCACCGTGACCAGCCCGACCAGGAGCTGGCGGGTACTGAGCAGGGCCGCCCCGCGTGCGGCCAGCCGTTTGACATCGCCGTTCTCACTCACCGGCCGGCAGGACCTCGCGCGGCGTCCGGCTGCCGGGAGTCGAGCCTGACGTCGATGAAGGCCCGGTTGCTGTGCGGCGAGGCCACCCGTTCGAGGTCCAGGGAGCGGCGCGGATCGAGGCGTATCCGGGCGTAGGCGACGGCGGCGCCGGGGGTCCGGTGGAGCTTGAGTTCCGTGCTGCGGCGAAAGGCCTCGTTGGCCCGGCGGAAGTCACCGTGGTAGCCGATCCGGTGGTCATCCGCGGCGCCCCGGGCGAGCCGCTCGAGTTCCGCTGCCGTCGGCAATCCCCGCTGCAGGTGTTCCTCGAGGAAACGGTGTGGCTCGCCGGTCACCTCCCGGTACCAGGCGGCCAGTCCGGCTTCGGCCTCGAGGTGTTCGGTGCTGCCGAGAGGGCAGCAGAGAAGGACCTGGTGACGGGCCACCCGGACCAGTTCCTCGAAGTGCCGGGCTCTCTGCTCCGCGGGGATGTGCTCGAGCACGTCGAGGCTGACGGCGAGATCGAAACTGTCGTCCTCGAACGGCAGCAGGTCGCCGTCGAAATGAGCGTCGGCGTCCTGGCCTTCCATGTTTATCGTGGTCACTTCCGCGCCGGGGAGAAACAGTCCGAGCTCGCCCCTGACCCCGCCGACGTCGAGGACCGATCCCGCCCGACCGGCCAGCCGGGAGATGATCGAGTGCCGTTCAAAGGTGTCCGGCGGCATACGCAGCTTGGCGAGTGGACGGATCATTGCGGTCTGCGAGCCTATTTCAACCGGCCCGGGAAACGGCCGACCCGTGATGGCTGGCAGGATGATGCCGTGACTGCCGAGGATCAGAAGCCCGTACGGGTGCTCGCCTACGCCGACTCCGGGCTCTGTTCCGGGGCCGAGAGCCTTTTCGCCGAGGTGCTGGCCGGCGTCGCCCGCGACCGGTCGTTCGAGCTGAGCTTTGCCGCTCCGTCGACCAACCGGGAGCTGGTCCGAATGCTCGAGGATGCCTCCGGGGGCCGGGCCGCGGCCGATGTGCCGGCGCAGCCTCTGCCACTTGCTGCGCTCCACCTTTACGATCCCCGCCGCCGTCGGGCGGTTGATGCCGCGCTCGCCCGGATCAGGCCGGACCTCGTCCTGCTGAATCTGCCAAGCCCCGAATACGGGAGCACCCCGCTGACTTCGAAGTCGCTGGATAGCACCCCTATTGTTGGCCTGGTGCACATCACCGGGACCATGGAAGAGCTCGATTTTCGGCTGGGAGGGATCAGGACCGGCCTCGCCCGCCGGGTCCTCAGGCGGCTGGACCGGGCCTGCGTGCTTTCGGAAAGCGCCGCGGGCCGTTTTGCCTCCGACTGGGGCTCGCGAGACGCCGACCCGGCCGTGATCCGGATGCCGCGGCCCGAGATCGCCCTGACCGACCGCGATACTGCCCGTCGGAAGCTTGGGCTGGACCCCGCCGGCCCCCTGATAGGTATCGCGGGCCGTGTGACCACCAGGCAGAAGGGCCACGACACCCTGGTTGCCGCTTCCGGGGAGGTGCTCGGGACTCATCCGGAGGCCGGGTTCGCCGTGGCGGGCGAGGGCCGTGACCGGGCCGCCCTGGAGAAAATGGTGGCAAGCCGGGGGCTGGGTGCGAGCTGGCACTTCCTCGGGCAGGTAAGCCCGATCGGAGACTTTCTCTCGGCGATCGACGCGATCGCGATCCCGTCCAGG
>JBGUDX010000207.1:0-3054 GCA_041821645.1 Acidobacteriota bacterium | reverse complement strand
GGCAGAGCGGCATCGCCGGGTCGCACCTTGATCGGCAGACAACGCAGAGCGGCGGGACGAGCATGCCGGCGAGGCTGGAATGGAACATCGAAGCAAGGTGACATCGCCTGGCCGACGCGGGACTCACCCGTCTCGCGAGACCACGACACATGATGTACCGGACGCAGACGGCTAGGGTGACACCAGCGATGCGGCCGGAAACCAGATACGCACGTAGCGGAGAGATCAGCATCGCCTACCAGGTGTTCGGCGAGGGCGACATCGATCTCGTCCTCGCCTACCCGTTCATATCGCACCTCGACCTCGGCTGGGAGAGCCCCTTGCTGGCCCGCTTTCTGCGCCGCCTGGGGACTTTCGCACGGGTCATCCAGTTCGACCGGCGCGGCGTCGGCCTGTCCGACCCGGCCGGCAACGCCCCGACCCTGGAAGAACGCATGGACGACCTGCGGGTGGTTCTCGACGACGTCGGATCCGAACGGGCGGCGCTGCTGGGGATGTCCGAGGGGGCGGCAAGCTGCATGCTGTTCGCCGCGGCCCATCCCGACCGGGCCTCGGCGCTCATCCTCTGGGGGGCGATGGCCCGCTCGACCGAGGCCGGGGACTACCCCTGGGCGAGCTCGAGAGAGGCCAACCTCGAGGCCACGACAGAGCTGATCGCGCCCCATTGGGGCCAGGGCTCAACCATCGAGATCTTCTCGCCGAGCATTGCTGACAACCCTCAGGCCCGGGACCTCCAGGCCCGGTACGAGAGGCAGTCGGCGAGCCCGATGCGGGTCCGGGAGTTGCTTGACATGTTTCTCGGCCTGGACGTTCGCGACGTGCTTCCGTCGATTCACACTCCGACCCTCGTCATGCATCGCAGCTCCGACCGGGCGGTCCCCGTCGGAGCGGCCCGCTGGCTCGCCGGCCAGATCGAGGGCTCCGAGTTCGTCGAGTACGACGGAATAGACCACTTCCCCTGGGTCGGCGAGAACTCGGATGAGGTTCTCGACCGGATCGAGGAATTCGTCACCGGGGTGCGTCCCGCGCCGACCCCGGAGCGCATCCTCGCGACCGTGCTGTTCACCGACATAGTCGATTCGACCCAGAAGGCCTCGGAACTCGGCGACAGGCGCTGGAAGGCTCTCCTGGTCGGGTATTGAGGTCCGGGCCGGCCTGCATTCGGGCGAGCTCGAACTGATCGGAGAAGACATCGGCGGGATCGCCGTTCACGTCGCCGCCCGCGTCTCTGCCCTGGCCGGGGCCGGCGAGGTCCTTGCCTCACGGACCGTCCGCGATCTGACCGCCGGGTCGGGAATCGAATTCGCCGGCTTCGGCAGCCACCGGCTCAAAGGCGTTCCCGACGAATGGGATCTCTACCGGGTCCTGTCGACCCCCCGATCGGGAGATCTGGCCGAGGCTTAGGAGGCCTGCCGGCCGAGTACGCCGCCGACCGCGTATGAGTTTGCGGTGAGTTCGGCGCCCTCGAGCAGGACCGCCTCTTTCACCGTCGCTCCCTCGCCGATTTCAGATCCGGCACCGATCACCGCCGGCCCGGTCAGCTCCGCTCCGGGACCGATCCGGCATCCCGGACCGATCAGGACCGGCCCGGTCAGCTCGACCCGGTCGAGTGAGGTTCCCTCGGCGACCCTCACGCCCGGACTGACCTCGGGCTCTTCCATGGTCAGCCTGACCGTGCCGGCCAGACCGTCGAAGCTGCCCTGCAGCAACTCAGCCACGGTACCGACGTCGTTCCAGTAGGCGTCCACTTCGTGCGAGTAGAAGGCAACCCCGGATTCCATCAACGCCGGGAAGATGTCGTAGGCCCAGTCGGCAAATCCATCGGGGTCGTCCGGTCCGGCCAGGTCACTCTCGCCGGGTCCGGGGAAGTAGTCGAAGATCTCGCGGTCGAACATGTAGATGCCGCAATTGGCCAGGTCGGACAGCGCCTCGGCCGGATCGGGCTTCTCCTGGAATCCCTGGATCCTCCCGTCGTCGTCGGCGATCACCACACCGAACTGCGAAGTCTCGGTGACCTTCCGGGTGGCCAGGGTCGCGATCCCGTCGTGCGACTCGTGGAAGCTCCTCATCGCCTCGAGATCAATGTCGGTCAGCGCGTCGCCGGATATGACCAGGAAGCTCTCGCCGAAGAACCGGGCCGCCTTTCTGACCCCGCCTGCGGTGCCCAGAAGGGCGTCTTCATGGCTATAGCTCAACTCCACCCCAAAATCGGCACCGTCGCCGAAATGGCCCTCGATCGTCTCCGGGAACCAGTGCAGGTTGGCCACGATCCGCTCGAAACCCTGCCCCGCCAGCAGGCGGACGATGTGCTCCATCACCGGCCGGTTCAGGACCGGCACCATCGGCTTCGGAATCGAGTAGGTGATCGGCCTCAGCCTGGTGCCCAAACCGGCCGCAAGGACCATCGCCTCCATCAGTGTTCGCCCAGCCTCCGCTTGAAGTCCTGAATGGCATCGACCGGCAGCGGATCGACCCCGCGGATGTCCGCCACGGCGACCGATACGAGGTCGCCCAGCATGACCGACCAGAGCAGTCGATCGGAGTTGGTTGCTCCTTCGGTCTCGACCGTGAACGTGGGTACCCCGGTCCGCTCGACCGCATCGGCGGTCAGCTGCATGCGCCGCCGTTCCCGCGGTGTCTGTCCCTGGTCGGTCAGAAAGACTGCTCCGAGGCCGCCTTTGCCTTCGTTCCAGGCTTCCATCAGATTGTGATTGGCCTCCGGGATCTCGGCAGCAAATGCGAACTGTTTGACGTTCTCATTGAACTGGGCTGCCCACCGCCTGGCGACTGGCACGGTCATGTCGGCACCGTGGATCACCAGAGGAACATCGCCGATCTTCTGGGCAAGCTCCAGGGCCTTTTCCTGGAGGCTTTCGCTGGACTGCTCGAGGTAGTCGGCGGCGCCTTCCAGCTCTTCGCGGATTTCGGGCGCAATCCCGGCAAGATCGGCGGCGCGGGTCGCGACCACAGTCATGTAAGCCACCGTAGCCCTCGGCTGAAAATTTCCCGGCAGGCCGACCATGCCCAGCCCTGCATCGCGGGCTTCGTCGGCCA
>JBGUDX010000206.1:0-3058 GCA_041821645.1 Acidobacteriota bacterium | reverse complement strand
GCAACCGTGGCGCCGGCCGCCGCCAGCGACGCCGTGATCAGGGTCGAGATCGCGAGATCGACCAGCCATTCTCCGCGCGGCTGTGTGACCAGGCCGAAATCCCGGCCGAGATCGAAGCCGGCCAGGCTCAATGGCAGCCGGACGAGCGTCAGGATCAGCACGAGTGAGAAACCGGCCACGGCCGCCCCGGCCAGCGGTCTCCGGGCGAGCCGGTCGAGTGCAGTGCGCACCGGTGGCCCGCGGTAGAAGGCCAGGAGACCGAGAGCGACGAACTGAAGGAGGAGGCCGGCCAGCGCGATCCGGCGGCTCTGAGCGCGGTACGAGGTGGCACGCTCGACGGTATCGATCCCGATCCGGGATTCGGCGGTCGCAGTCCCTGTGCGCGTCCCGGGCCCGTTTCCCGGTTCGGCGGTGCCCGGCCCGGAAGCAGCGGAACCGGCCCGTTCCGACCGCTCGGCCGGGCTGACCGCCGCGGGAATGTCATCCCCCGGCGCCGGGTCGCCCGGACTCAGGCCCCAGGCAAGGAGGTATGCGACAGCCAGCGCCACGAGTCCGACCCAAAGCGGGGCGTACCGGTTCAGACTCACTTAAGGCTCCGGGTGGACACTGATCAGGCTCTACCATAGACACCCGGCGCAGCGACCATTACCGGGCGATCCGGGAGCCGTCCCTACCTCATGAACGTAGCCGTAATCTCCGACATCCATGCCAACCTGCCTGCTCTCGAAGCGGTTCTCACCGCGATCGACGACGCCGGGGTCGACGAGATCTGGTGTCTCGGGGACGCGGTGGGATACGGCGCCGATCCGGAGCGCTGTCTCGAGCTCATCTCCGAGCGGTGCGATGTCTGTCTGTCCGGCAACCATGATCTGGCCGCGCTCGGAGAGATCGAAATCGCCAGCTTCAGCCCCAGCGCCGCCACCGCCGCCCTCTGGACCCGCGAGACCCTGGGGGACGAGGGACTGGACCTGCTCGCCGGGCTCGGCGAGACGGCGGTCGAGCGGGAAGGCATCGGGCTCTACCATGCCTCACCCCGTGATCCCGTCTGGGAGTACGTGATCGATGCCGACCAGGCCGAGGAATGCCTCAATGCCCAGGAGCAGCGGGTGGCGCTGATCGGACACTCCCACATCGCCCTGTACTTCACCCGGATGGACGAGATTTCCCGGCTCAGCTCGGAACTGGCGCCGGATGGAACCGACCTGACCATGAACAGGGGCCAGTGGCTGGCCAACCCCGGCAGTGTCGGCCAGCCGCGTGACGGCGATCCGAGAGCCGCCTGGATGGATCTCGAAACAGAGTCGATGCGGGCCGGTTTCCATCGGGAGGACTATCCGATAGACCTAGCCGCCGAGGCGATCCGTGAAGCTGGACTGCCAGGCCACCTCGCCGATCGGCTGTATCAGGGCCATTGATGGAACCGAAGTCCGACAGACCAACGAAAACCCTTCTCCAGACTCGATTGTGATGCTCAAGACGACCCGGCTGACAGTGATATCCCTGGTTCTGATTCCCGCGTTCGCGGTGTTTTCGGGATGCGCCGAGGACCGTGGAAATCTCGTTCCGGAACAGACCGCTGCCGAGATCGCCGCCGACATCGATGAGGTCCAGAGCCTGGTCGACAGCGGCGAGTGCTTCGCCGCCGACATTGCCGCAGAACGCGCCCGAAGCCGAGTCGAAGCGCTCGGTTCCGACGTGGACCGTGAGCTGAAGAAGAACCTGATCGACGGCGTGACCCAGCTCCAGGTAACCGTGAAGGAACGCTGCGAGCAGGACGAAAGCGTTACCGGGACGGTCGCGCCCGAGGGGACGACGGGCACCACCGACCTCGCTGCCCCGTCCGGAACCACCGACCGGGGGCAAGGCTCAGGCGACGAATCCGGCAAGGGGAACGAAAAGGGGAAAGGCGGAAATTCCGAAGGTGGGGATAATGGGGGAAACCCGGCTCCGGACCCCGATCCGCAGCCTGACCCGGGGCCGACCGATCCTGATCCGAACCCGCAACCACCTACAGATCCCGACAACGGCTCCGGCGGAGTCGGCCCCTCGACCGGAGGCTGAGCCGCGATGAGCAACACGGTACTGGGGGATCGATACGAGCTGCACGAAAGGCTCGGTTCGGGCGGGATGTCGAACGTATACCGCTCGACCGACCAGATCCTGGAACGCAACGTGGCGGTCAAGGTCCTGGCCGAACACCTTTCCGACGACGACCGTTTCGTCGCCCGCTTCCGTCGCGAGGCCCTGGCGGTAGCCAAGCTGATCCACCCCAACATAGTCCAGGTCTACGACACCGGTGTGGACAGCGACCGGCATTTCATCGTCATGGAACTGGTGGAAGGGCGGTCGGGAGCCCAGATCCTGAAAGGCGACGGCGTCATCGACCCCGATACCACGGTCGAGATCGGCGTACAGGCCTGCGCCGGGCTCGAATACGCCCACCGCCACGGAATCATCCACCGGGACGTCAAGCCCGGCAATCTGATGATCATCGGTGACGGCGCCGCCGGCGAGATGACCTGCAAGCTGACTGATTTCGGGATCGCCCGGGCGGCCGAGCAGACCCGCATTACCCAGGTCGGCTCGGTTGTGGGAACGGCCGCCTATCTCGCCCCGGAGCAGGTGCGGGGAGAGGAAGCGACCCCGGCGACCGACGTCTACGCGCTGGGCGTGGTGCTCTACCAGTTCCTCACCGGCCGGCTGCCCTATGAAGGATCTTCGCTGGCCGAACTGGCGGTCAGGCAGCAGAACGAGAAGCCACTGCCTCCGACCACCTACAACTCGGACGTGCCGGAGACGGTCAGCGCCTCGGTCATGCGGGCGCTGGAGGGCAACACGGAGATCCGCTTCCTCACCGCCGGGGCCTTCGCCGACGGGCTCGAACGGGGTCTTCGCGGTGAAGACGTGACCCTGGCTCTCGATGAGGAGACCCCTTCCACCCGAGCGGACTTCCCGCAGGCCGAGACCGCGACCCGCCCGCTGAGGCGCCTGCAGGGACGGCCTCCGCGGCCTGGCCGCGAGCCTGGCGAACCTTGACCACCGGGAAGGGGGGCGATAG
>JBGUDX010000205.1:0-3088 GCA_041821645.1 Acidobacteriota bacterium | reverse complement strand
GGGTCATAGCCGAGATTGCCGAGCAGGATCCGGGCCTCTTCGCTCAGCTCGATCTCGATGTCACGCTCGGCCACGCGGCTGATCAGCCCGTCGACCTGAAGGTCGACGATCCTGCCGATGTCCTTCTTCGAGAGCCGGTGGAAGATCACCGTGTCGTCGATCCGGTTGAGGAATTCGGGTTTGAAGGTCGATGCCAGCACCTCTTCGACCCGCTCCCGGATGCGTTCATCGACCGTTTCGCCGGCGATCTCCTGGCTGCCGACGTTCGAGGTCATGATCAGCACGGTGTTGGTGAAGCTGACCGTGCGTCCCTGGCCGTCGGTGAGCCGGCCGTCGTCCATCAGCTGAAGCAGCGTGTTGAAGACGTCGGGGTGGGCCTTCTCTATCTCATCGAGCAGGACGACCGCGTAGGGACGGCGGCGCACCGCCTCGGTCAACTGCCCGCCCTCCTCGTAGCCGATGTAGCCGGGGGGAGCGCCGATCAGGCGGGCGACCGTGTGCTTTTCCATGTACTCGGACATGTCGAGCCGCACGATCGCCTGTTCGGAGTCGAACATGAACTCGGCCAGGGCCTTGGCCAGCTCGGTCTTGCCGACCCCGGTCGGGCCGAGGAAGAGGAACGAGCCGATCGGGCGGTCCGGGTCGGACAGCCCGGCTCTCGAACGCCTCAGGGCGTTCGCCACCGCGCTGACCGCTTCGTCCTGGCCGACCACCCTTTCGTGCAGGCGGCCCTCCATATGAACCAGCTTCTCGACCTCACCTTCCATCAGGCGGGTGACCGGTATCCCGGTCCACTTGCCGACGACCTCGGCCACGTCTGCCTCGGTCACCTCTTCGGTCAGCATGGTTCCGCCTTCGGCCTGCATCGCGCTCAGCTTCGCCTCGGCCTCGGTCACCGATTGCTCCAGTTCCGGAATCTCGCTGTAGCGCAACTTGGCCGCTCGCTCGAGATCGGCCTCGCGCTCGGCCCGTTCGGCTTCGCGATTGGTTTCCTCGAGCCGCAACTTCGCTTCCTTGATCGCCTCGATCAACCCCTTTTCCGACTGCCACAGGGCCTTCATCGAACTCGACTTCTCGACCAGCTCGGCCAGCTCCGCCTCCAGTGTCTCGAGCCGTCCCTGCGAGGCTTCGTCGGTTTCGGTCTTGAGCGCCTCACGCTCGATCTCGAGCTGCTGGATGCGACGCTCGACTTCGTCAATCTCGGTCGGCATCGAGTCGATCTCGATCTTCAGGCGGGAGGCCGACTCGTCGATCAGGTCGATCGCCTTGTCGGGCAGGAACCGGTCGGCGATGTAGCGCTCCGAGAGGGTGGCGGCGGCGATGATCGCCGAGTCGGCGATGCGCACGCCGTGATGGACCTCGTAGCGCTCCTTGAGACCGCGCAGGATGGCGATCGTGTCCGGCACGTCGGGCTCGCCGACCAACACCGGCTGGAACCGCCGCTCCAGGGCCGCGTCCTTTTCGATGTGCTTCCGGTACTCGTCGAGCGTGGTCGCGCCGACCGCGCGAAGCTCCCCGCGGGCCAGCATCGGCTTGAGCAGGTTGGCCGCGTCGACCGCCCCTTCGGCCGCACCGGCGCCGACGATCGTGTGCAGCTCGTCAAGGAACAGAACGATCTGGCCCCGGGCCTCCTGGACCTCGCTCAGAACCGCCTTGAGCCGTTCTTCGAACTCGCCGCGGTACTTGGAGCCGGCCAGCAGCGATCCGATGTCGAGTGCGATCACCCGGCGGTCGCGCAGCGACTCGGGAATGTCACCGGAGACGATCCTCTGGGCCAGTCCTTCGACGATGGCCGTCTTGCCGACTCCTGGCTCGCCGATCAGCACCGGGTTGTTCTTGGTCCTCCGTGACAGCACCTGGATTACCCGGCGAACCTCTTCGTCCCGCCCGATCACCGGATCGAGCTTGCCGCTCTCGGCGTCGGCGGTCAGGTCCCGGCCGTACTTTTCGAGCGCCTGGACCTGATCCTCGGGGTTGGGCGAGTCCACTTTGTGCGGGCCGCGGACCTCGTCGATCGCCTTGGCCAGGGACTCGCGGTCGGGCAGGATGTCGGCCGGCCCGGAATCGGAGTCGGCGATCGCCAGGAGGATGTGTTCGGTCGATACGTATTCATCGCCCATCCCCGCCATTTCGCCTTCGGCCCGGCGCAGGACCTCGACCAGTCCCGACGACGGCTTAGGGTCGGCCGCACCGTCGCCGCTGAGTCGAGGCAGCTCGGTCATACGCTCGCGGGCCTTGACCCGGATCGCGGCCAGGTCGGCGCCGAGTTTGGTCAGCACGGCCGGCACCAGGCCGTCGTCCTGTTCGAGCAGCGCGACCAGCAGGTGCGCCGGGGCCACCTCGGTGTTGTTCGCGGCCGCGGCCAGCCGCTGGGCGGTGGCGATCGCTTCCTGGGACTTGACGGTGAATCTGTCCGGCTGCATCACTTCTCCTGTCTGTCTTCGGGCTGATGCCGGTTGCTGCGGTCGCGTCGTGGCGGGCGGCTGACCGGGATCCGCACCGGGCCGCGGCCGGTGCGCGGGGAACCGGTGGATCCGGCCGGGCCCGCGAGCCTGGCGGGCTGGACCGGCCGCTCGTAGGCGCGGTAGGGGACGATCTCGGTGCCGAGCCGGTCGCTGACCCTTCGGACCTCGTGGTTGAGCTCCTGTTCCAGCTGGTCGGCCCGGGTCCGCATCGCCTCGAGCTCGGCCCGCATCGCCTCGACTCTGGACTCCATCTCGAGCACCGTCTCGACCCCGGCCAGGTTGAGTCCCTGTTCGTTGGTCATCCGGTGGATCCGCCGAAGCCGCTCAACGTCGCGTATCGAGTAGAGACGGGTGTTCTTGGGCGAGCGATCGGGCGAGACCAGCCCCTTCGATTCATAGATCCGCAGGGTCTGCGGGTGCATCTCGGCCAGTTCGGCCGCGACCGAGATCATGTAGACGCCGCGCTCGTCGTCGATTGTGATCCGGGTTCTCTTTCGGCGGATCTCAGCCATTTCAGCTGCTCTTCCCGGTCTTGCGGGCGCGGGCGCTCCGCAGCAACTCTGAGCGCGGGTCGATCCCGTTCATCGTCTCGCTCAGCTGGTCTACCGCCCGGCGCTGGTCGT
>JBGUDX010000204.1:0-3116 GCA_041821645.1 Acidobacteriota bacterium | reverse complement strand
CTGTTGCTGGCCCTGCCGGTTCTGGCGCTTCTGATGTTCGGTGACCGGGCGGAGCGCGCCCTTCCCAAGGTACGCAACTGGATGAACAACAACTCCTGGTTCATCAACGAACTCGTGATCGCCCTGTTTATCGTGATAACGGCGAGTGGACTCTGAGGCCATGCCGCGAGAGACCGAGAGAGTCCGGAAGAGCCGGACAGAAGGATCGGAGTGGAGTAAATAAATGATCGCTGAATCACTGGGGCAACTGCCACTCGCCGGGCTCAGCGAATCGCGATCCCTGTTTGAAGCCGGGCTGATCCTGGTGCTGGCGGCTGCGGCGCCGCTGATCGCCCAGGTGCTTCGGGCTCCGTCGATCCTGCTTCTGCTCGCGTTGGGCTTCGGGGCGGGGGCGATCGGGGCGCTCGATCCCAACGCGCTGTTTGGCGAGGAGGTGGTATCCGCGATCGTCTCGATCTCGGTCGGGATCATCCTCTTCGCCAGCGGCCTTGACCTGAAGTTCGGCGAGCTGAAGGGGGCCGTCGCCCGCGTCCCCAGGCGGCTGGTGACGCTCGGCATCCTCGTCACCTGGGCAGTCGGAACCATCGCTTCCATGCTGTTGTTCGACCTCTCCTGGAAGGTCGCCCTCGTGCTCGGGGCGGTGCTCGTCGTCTCCGGGCCGACCGTGGTCGGGCCGTTGCTCGACTTCATCCGGCCCTCGAAGACCGTCAGCCGGGTGCTGAAGTGGGAGGGGTCGCTGGCCGATCCGATCGGCGCGACTCTCGGCGTCATCGTCTATCAGGCGGTGATCGCCGGTCAGACCACAGCCGGCAAGGAGATCCTCGAGTTCCTGCTCAACATCGGCGTCGGCGTCGGCCTCGGACTGGTGGGGGCCGCCCTGGTGGTCGCCTGGGGGCGCTGGTTCAAGCCGAATCAGGGCCAGGCCGTGACCGGAATCCTGATGATTGTCGTGGTAGTGGTCGTCGCCGCCGATCTCCTTCGCGATGACTCCGGGCTGCTCACCGGTCTTGTAATGGGCGCTGTCCTGGTCAACCGGGCGCCCGGCGGGATCGAGGCCCGGGGACTCCGCCTCGAATCCGCGAAGCTGGTTCGCGCCTGGCGATCGCGGATCTCCACCGTCTCAACCCTCCTGATCGGGATCCTGTTCATCATCCTCTCGGCGCGTGTAACCCCCGATGAGATCGCCGATCTGGGCTGGGTGAGTCTGGCCTTCATCGTCGTGCTGGTCATCGTCGGCCGGCCGCTGGCGGTCGCGCTCTCCGCGCTGGGCTCGACGCTGAAGACCAACGAGCGGGCGTTCATCGCCTGGATGGCCCCGCGCGGGATCGTCGCTGCGGCGACCTCGTCCACGTTCGCGCTCGGACTGAGCCAGGCGAATGTCGACGGTGCGGAGAAGCTGATCCCGATCACCTTCGTAGTGATTGTCGCGACGGCTCTGATCTACGGGCTGAGCGGGGGGCCGGTTGCCAAAGCACTGGGCGTCTCGAGCACCGGGCCCGGTGGGGTACTGATCGTCGGCCACTCCCGTGTCGCCCGGGCGATCGCTCACGCGTTGCAGGACCGCGGGTTGACCGCGGTGATGTGGATCGCCAACGATGAGCGGACGAAGGCCGCGCAGGCAGAAGGTCTCACCGTGTATTCCGGCGACCCGTCCGACGCAGCGTCTCCGGAGCCTCCCCCGGAACTCGACGACGTCGAAAACGTGATGGTCGCGACCGACGATGACGGCCTGAACGCAATGGTGGCGGCGGATCTCTCCGAGAACTTCGGGCGGGACCACGTCTACCAGCTGGCGACGGGGGAAGGCGACGAAACCGGCTTTTACCTGAGGGCCAAGGTTCTGTTCGACGAGTCGGCGACCCACCAGGAACTGGCAGCGCGCCTCGAGCAGGGGACTCGTATCGAAAGCGTCAAGGTGGGCCCGAAGGGCGAAGCCGAGATTGATGAAGAAATGATCGCGATGTTCGTCCTTGGGGCGGAAGAGGAACTGCGGATCATGGTCGCCGGCGATGAGCCGGAACTCGTTCCGGACTCGGAGTTGATCGGGCTCTTCCGTCCCTGACCGGCGGGCCTCTGCTCCGCGCCGGCGTCTGCCGATCTTTCTTCAGCATTCTGGCTTGAGCGGAGGGCAAAGATCCGAGAGTCTGGAATTTGTCTCGGGGTCCGCCTTCGACCAGGCCCGACGGCCGATCCCCGGGGCATGTTTGCCAGGGCCAGGAATATGGTTGAAATGCGGGAAGTCGCCGGGCCGGCGATCAACGACGCTCGACTTCAACCAACCAGGGAGAGGAGAATGAGTCCCATCGCAAATCAAACTTCACGCCCGACAGGCCAGACACTCACCGTGCCGGGCCGTTTCGAGGGGCCGCCCGGGATGGGCAATGGCGGCTATTCATGTGGCACCTTTGCCCGGCTCGTTGAAGGCCCGGCCGAAGTGAGCCTGAGGCGACCGGTTCCGCTCGACCGGCCCCTGAGCTCGCTGGAGGCGGCCGACGGGCCGGTGGAGATCAGGGATGAGGACCACTTGATCGCCGAAGTGCGTCCGGCCGGGCCGCTTGACGGGATCGAGCCGCCGGTGCGGCCGACCGTCGAACAGGCGACCCGGTACAGCGAAGCCTCTCCGTTCAGGGGCGAGGCTCATCTGTTTCCCGGCTGTTTCGTCTGCGGCCACGAACATCCCGACGGGCTTCACCTCTACGCCGGTGCGGTCGAGGGCAGGGACGGCCTCGGCGCCGGAGTGTTGAGACCGTCGGCCTCCCTGCCGTCGACCCGGGGGGCGCTCGATCCCGAGATCGTCTGGGCGGCGCTCGACTGTCCCAGCTTCACTCCGGATCGCATGCTCGCCGGGGAGCCCCACATGCTCGGTCGTCTCAGTGTCGAGCTGCTCGCACCGGTGCCCGACGACGGCCCTTCGGTGGTCGTCGGCTGGGAGCTGGGCAGCAAGGGGCGCAAGCTCGACTCCGCCTGTGCGCTGCTCTCTCCCGAGGGCGACCTGCTGGCCCGGTCGAGGGCCGTCTGGATTGCCCTGGCCGGCGACTGAGTTTCTGCCGCCGGCAGGCGAGAGCGGCGTGATGCGGTCGGGGTCCTGGGGTCAGGCCCAGCCCATCGGCTCGTAG
>JBGUDX010000203.1:0-3127 GCA_041821645.1 Acidobacteriota bacterium | reverse complement strand
ATGCTGAGGAAGTCGCCGGGGTGACTTTCTAGATCCGCTGCATGGAACGGGAGGTGTCGTTCGACGACGGTCACAGCCACAACCTGATGCTGGAGAGGATCTGGACCGAAGTCGAGGTCCAGCCCGGCACGGTCAACGAGGCCCAGCTCACCTGCGCCGACGGCAGCAAGGGAATAGTCGCGGGTTGGGATTTCGATCCGGGACTGGTCTCGCTGGGCAATGACCCCCGCCCGGTGACCCGTGCGTTCAAGCTCTACAACCCGACCGGCGAGCCGCTCACCGCGAGGCTCAGCCTGCTCTGCCTCGGCGATCGCACCAGCGGTGAGCTGACCGGGCCCGGCGAGGTCCACAACACGGCCCAGATATCGACCACCTCCGGCGAGGACAACACCGACAACAACAGTTCGACGGCCACGGTGTCGGTCCAGGACAGCGGGCCGGCACCACCGGTGCCGAACGGGAACCCGGACAAGCCGGTGGTCAACAACCCGGTCGGCAACCAGGTCGCCGGAACCCCGATCGTCCCCAGGGTGGTCGCCGGCAAGGTGACGCAGAAGAAGAGGCGGTACCTGGCCCGGATCACCTGCCCGGCGGCCTGCAGCGGCACGGCCACGCTGCTCACCTCGCGGAAGTTCAGACTCAATGGCAACCGGATCGCCAAAGGTTCGGTTCTGGCCAAAGGCAGCTACAGCCTCAGCCAGGCCGGCACGGTCAAGGTCAGGCTCAAGCCGACCAGGCTCGGCCGCAGGGTTCTGCGCAGCGGCAAGAAGATCAACCGGGCCGTGGTCAGCTTCTCTTCCGGCAACGAACAGCCGGTCCGGATCAAGCGCCGATAGTCGCCCGCCGGTCTACCGGCGGACTTCGAGGTCGCCCGCCAGTTCGACCTTGCCGCTTCTGCTGAACTCGACGTCGATCGTCTCGTCCTTGCGGTAGGTGCCGAAAAGGCCGAGCAGCATGGCCATCTTGCGGCCGGTCCCCAGTTCTTCCTTGACGATCTCCCGGGTGAAAATGATTTCCGAGCACCTGATCTCGTAGTCCAGGCCGTCGGTCTGGGCCTGACCGTTTATGAACACGGTGATCGGGCCGGTCGCACCCTGCGGCAGGCGCACCCTGCGGCCGGCGGCAAAAGAGCCCTTGGGGATCTCCTGTCCCGGCCCCCCGGGCGGATCATCCATCGAGGTCTCTGAAGGGTCAGCCATCGCCCAGCGCATCCCGTATCGAGTCGAAGATCTCGTCGCGGTCGTCAGTCGGGAACCTCTTGCGGCCGATTCCCCCGCTGAAGCCGATCAGGCTGCCGTCACCCTGGATGTCGAGGCCGGCGGTGGGCGGCGACAGCAGCCCCTTCCCGGAAATTTCGATCCGGCCGGCGACGAGCTGATCAGGCTCGTAGTCGCGAATGGCCTTGACCCGCGATACCGGCCCTTCGGCAAGGATCGCGTCGGTGGCCGCGGCCGCGGCCTCGATCGCAGAATTGAGATCTTCGAAGCCCTGGCGGGAAACGTCGGAGCCGTCTCGGACGGTCAGTTTCCAGGTCGCCACGAGAGCCGGCCCGGGGGATCAGGATTCGGGGCGGGTGGCCGGTGGCCCGGTGATCTCCTGGCCGCCCGAACGCTCGGCGATCGGAACGTAGTCGGCGTCGAGGTCACCGGTGTAGATCTGACGCGGGCGGGCGATCTTGCCGCCGGGCTCGTCGGTCATCTCGAGCCACTGGGAGATCCAGCCCGAGGTCCGGGGGATCGCGAAGATTGCGGTGAACATGTCCGGCGGGATCTTCAGGGCCTCGTAGATCACGCCCGAGTAGAAATCGACGTTGGGGAACAGCTTGCGCGAGACGAAGTACTCCTCCTCCAGCGCATGCTTCTCGAGCTCGGTCGCGATCTCGATCAGCGGGTTGTACTCGGTCGCCTCGAAGACGTCGTCGGCGTGGTCCTTGATCACCTGGGCCCGCGGGTCGAGATTCTTGTAGACCCGGTGGCCGAAGCCCATCAGCTTCTCTTCTTTCCTCTTTACTCCCTCGAGGAATTCGGGCACGTTCTCGACCTTCTCGATGTGCCGCAGCATCTTCAACACGGCCTCGTTGGCACCGCCGTGGAGGGGCCCGTAGAGGGCGGCGATCCCGGCCGCGACGGCCGAGTAGGGGTCCGCGCCGGACGAGCCGACAGCGCGGACCGCACTGGTCGAGCAGTTCTGCTCGTGGTCGGCGTGCAGGATGAACAGGACGTCGAGCGCCCGGGCGACCCTGGGGTCCGGCTCGTACTTGGTCTCGGTCATCTTGAACATCATCGAGAGGAAGTTCTCCGAGTAGGAGAGATCGTTGTCCGGGTAGGCGTAGGGCAGGCCCGAGTTGTGCCGGTAGGAAAAGGCGGCCAGGGTCGGGATCTTGGCGATCAGGCGGATCGTCGCCAGGTAACGCTCGACCGGGTCGTCCAGTTTCTTGGCGTCGGGGTAGAAGGTCGAAAGTGCCCCGGTGGTGGCTAACAGCATGCCCATCGGGTGCGCGTCGTAGCGGAACCCGGTGAGGAATTTCTTGATGTCCTCGTGGACGAAGGTGTGGTGGGTGATGTCGTAGGTCCAGTCCTCGAGCTGGGGCCTGGTCGGCAGTTCTCCGAAGACCAGCAGGTAGGCGACCTCCAGATAGGTCGACTTCTCGCAGAGCTGCTCGATCGGGATGCCCCTGTGCTGAAGCACACCGGCCTCTCCGTCTATGAATGTGATCGCGGACGTGCACGAGGCGGTGTTCGTGTACGCCGGGTCGTAGGACATCATGCCGAAGTCGCTCTCGCGCACCTTGATCTGGCGCAGGTCCATCGCGCTGATCGTGTCGGACTCGATCGGCAGATCGTAGGTGCGCCCGGTGCGGTTGTCGGTGACCGTCAGGCTGTCTTCGCCCTTCGTCACCCCGGCACCGTCGCTTTCCACTGCTGCCTCGGTCTTTTCTTGCGTCGACATCGATCTCCTCGGAGTCACTGTTCCCGATCTCTTGGTCCGTCCAAGTATCGCAGTTCCGGTCGCCGATCCGGCCCGGTGGCTGCGCCGCACAGGATCGGCCCGGCGGCGATCAGCGGTCGGCGGCGATCAGCGGTCGGCGGGGCCGTCCGGCCGCCCGTCCGCCGGGACTGCCTTCGAG
>JBGUDX010000202.1:0-3143 GCA_041821645.1 Acidobacteriota bacterium | reverse complement strand
GGGCCCCGCTACGTTCGTCAGGGTGACCGTCGTCCCCTCCGCGAACAACTTCTCTGAATTCTCAAGCGCGTTGGCGATCTCATTCCAGACGGTGGCTGAGGTATTCAGATCGACCGCCCCAACTAGACGCCGCTTCTCAAGCGGAGTCGATGCGGCACTTTGCATCTCTTCCGCGAACGGGCTGGCCGGCAGAGCGCGAGCCGCCCGACTACGGGCAATAATATTTGCGCTTGCTAACATTCGAACTTCCCAGGGGCACCTCAGGCGAACGAAGGTCATCAGTTACGCGGGCTGGGTCGCCGACTCGCGCTTTGCCTTGGGTCCATCGAGCGGAACGGAAGGGACGGCAATGGAACCGACGAACACAGAAGCCATGAGAGTTCGCATCTCGAAGTCTGATGCGGTGGCGCGATTCATCGGAGTCCTGCTGCTCGTCGCCGTCGGCTATCTGCACCTGCTCGACATCTCACACAAAGTGGACGAGGGTATTTGGTACATGGTGCTGCTCTTCGCGGCCTTGATCGCCGGGTCCATCTTGCTTTCGGTAGCGCTGGTCCGCCTCGCCCCCGAGCAGGTCAGACTTGCCTGGATGGGAGCCTTGCTGCTTGCCGCGGGTGCGCTCTTCGGCTACACCGTCAGCCGCATCCTCCCGTTGCCGGGGATGGCCGACCATCAGGGCGACTGGATCAACCTGTATGGCGTTTTCGCCGCAATTGTCGAGGTCGGGCTCTTTGCTACCGCGGTGTGGGCGATGCGAAATCTCACGATCCGCGGTGTTTCCCATGACCCGCCGTCGGCCCTTCGGCTTCCGCTGACCGCGGGCCTGAATGCGATTCTGCTGTTGGCGCTGCTGCCCGGGCAGGCCTTCGGCCACGGCGGCGAGGACGACGAAGCCGCCGCGGCGGCCGTCGCGCCGGCCGGGAGTGGCGCCGGCGGAGGTGCCGGAAAGGGCGACGGGGCTCAAGCTGCAACGATGCCGGGCGAGCACGGCGACCCCTTCCTCGGCACACCGGAGCTGGGACTCGCCCTGCTCGCCTCGCTCGGCTTCATCGTGTGGGCGGGCCGTTCACTCGCCACACGGGCGGACCTTGCCGGTACCCCGCCGCTGAGCCAGAACGCACGAAGGGGCTAATCCTCACGAGTTGCTATCGGCTCCGCAGAATCACAACCGTGGAGTCAGTGGCGGCCTGTCTCAATGAGCCCCCCGGAGTCTGGGGCCGGCTCGACGACCGCTTGGTCGTCAGCGGGCTGCTGTCTGGGTCAGGTCGGCGCGGCGCGCCTCACGTCGAGAGTGGACCTTAGTCGCGTCCCGCCGGGATCATGCCAGTCAGATTCCACCGACTTCGCGCTGCTGCCACTAGTGTTGTGTTGCTCGCTGTTATCCAGCCGAAATCGTCTATCGCGAGCCCGGTCCCGGCGAAGCCTTCCGGTTAGCCCCGGTGGCGCGCCGCGGTCGGCGGTTGAGTTCGTGAAACTGCGGCAAGGGCCGGCGGCACCCTGTCCGGTCGAACGTATTCGCCACTTGGACGATCTGAGCCGGCGAGTCGACGGGTGACCTCCGAGCATACTTTCCTGTTTGCCGATCTCTCCGGATTCACCGCCATGACCGAGGTTCACGGGCCAGAGCGGGTGGAGCACCTCGTAGATTTCATTCCTTACTTCGGTCGCTTTGTACGCCGCAGGGAACGCGTGGGCCAATTCGGCCTGGATAGAAGCTCAGACCAAAGCAGGGGTGAATCGCTCAAAGAAGACCTACGTCTGAAGGGTTCGAACAAAGCCCTCAACCGCGCCGAATCCTCCGCCAGGCTAAGCCTCTACGAAACCGAAGGTCACAGGTTCGAATCCTGTCGGGCGCGCTCAGCAGAGGGGCGGGTTCCGCGCCGCCATGCCCGCGATGTTGACCCATACCAATCCTTTGTTATTAAGCAGATACGACGTGGGTACGTACCGCAGTTCGGCTTTCCGACCGAGGTCGTGTCTGCGAGCAGGCCGGAGCTTCTGAGCGCCGCCGGGTTGCGGATTCGCTACTGCTGGGCCAGGAGGCGTTTCATCTCGGCCTCGGAATCGACGATCAGGTCGCCGCTGAGGTCGATCGTCACCGACTTGATCGAGCCAGTGAAGTCGTTCGGGGCCGCGTAGTCATCGGGGCTGACGGAGTCGTTGCCGTCCCGCCCGCAGCTCAGCCCGATGACCCCGAACATGTTGGGGACCGTATGTGGCAATTGCTCGCTGGCCACCAGCGTGCCGTCCACGTAGAGCTGGCCTCGGCCCGGGGTCCCGCGACCGAGGGTCGGGTCCGGGGCGCCGGTTGGCTTGAACTCGTAGCGCAGTGTCACCTCCCCCGAGGTCAAAACAGAGGGAGAGCTGACCCGGAACCAGTCCTTGCCGACGAAGTTGTGGACGTAGTGGAGATGCCCGTCCTTGACGAAGAACGTATAGCCGGCGTGACGGCTGCCCTGGGCCAGCAGGACCCCTTCGGCGCCGGCTGCGGGGATCTCCACTTCCGCGGTGATGCTGTGCGGGCGGTTGTAGACCCGGGGAGTGGCGGCGAACGGAATCGGGTCGCCACCCGCCTGGTAGACGAAGCGCTCCCGCGGCCACGCGATCGTCGGTCGTTCGGTCTTCAAGCGGGCCATGTCGGCCGTCGCCAGCGGGAGCACGCCATAGCGGTCCGCCTCGCCGTACCAGAGAGTGATCATCTCTCTCAGCCGATCGGGCTGTGTCTCGGCCAGGTCGTGGTTTTCCGCTGGATCCTCGCGGACGTCATACAGCTCCCATCCGTTTTCGTCGAGGTCTGCCAGTACATCGGCAGTCAGCGCCCCACCGAAATACCTGTCCTGCTCGGCTGCCTCGGCGAAACTCGGTCCGGGGAACGGACAGACCGCCTTCCAACCCTCGTGATAGATCGAGCGGTGGCCGAACATCTCGAAATACTGGGTGGTATGGCGCTCCGCTGCATCCTTGTCTTTGACTGCATACAGCATGCTCACACCGTCCAGTGGCTTCTGCTTCACGCCGTTAATGGATTTCGAGGGCGGGATCTTTGTTGCCTCCAACACGGTGGCGGCAACGTCGTTCACATGATGCCACTGGCTGCGGATCTCACCTTTGGCCTCGAAGCCCGCAGGCCAGTGCATGACCAT
>JBGUDX010000201.1:0-3152 GCA_041821645.1 Acidobacteriota bacterium | reverse complement strand
GAGGGGTCGAGAGTGACCAGACCGGAAACGTGAGCGAAGTTGCGGGCGTCCTCGATCGCCAGGAACTGCGCGTCGAGACTGCTCAGCTGATGCGCCTTCTGGTGCGTCGCCCTTTCGTGAGCCTCCTCGATGCCTGCCTCTTCCGCCATGGAACGAGTCTAGCCCTGTGTCAGGGCATATTCAATTTGCCATGGACCCCGGGTCTCCCCGGGCAACTATCCGGAGCGCCCGGCCCGATCCACGGCCCCTTGCTCCAGCGTCTCGAGATCGCTTCGCAGGCCGTCCAGGATCGGATCGAAGTCAGGTGCCAGCTCACGGTCGCCGATGATCCCGAAATCGAGCTTGTCGCGGTAGCTGAGCACGGTGATGTTCAGGCCCACGCCATCGGTGATCACCGAGACCGGGTAGTTGCTCTCGAGCCGGGCACCGGCAATGTAGAGCGGTACCGGCGGTCCGGGGACGTTCGAGATCACGACGTTGAAGTGGGGCTGGAACCTCGGCGACGCGCCGAGCGAAATGGCAGCCTTTGCCGTCCGGGGGTAGAGCACCGGGGGGATGAAGTCGTTGACCTCGGAGAAAAGGTCCGGGGGCAGCGTGCCGAAGTAGTCCTTGCCCCGCGAGAGCTCGGCGTGGCAGCGCCGCAGTCGCTCGGCCGGATCGGGCTCGTCTGTCGGGATCGGAACCACCATGCCCGCCAGCCGGTTCCCGTATGTGCCGATCTGCTCTTCGGTCCTGACCGAGACCGGAATCATCGCGACCAGGGGCTCCTCGGGAAGATCGTCCCGGGCGAGCAGGAACTCGCGCAGCGCTCCGGTCGAGAGCGAGACGATCACGTCATTCACCTTCACCCCATACGCGTTCTTCACCCGCTTGACCGCATCCAGGGAAAGAGACCCGAAGCTGTAATGGCGTTGGGCCGAAACCGGGCCGTTGAGCGAGGTCCTCGGCGCCCTCGCGGTCGGCCGCTCGACGAGATGACCGTCCCGGTCGTGGTGGCCGGCCGGATGCGCCCGGTCGGAGATCTTTCCGATGGTGGCGACCCCGGGTACCGCCCGCAGGACGGGGACTTCATCCAGGTTGGGAATGGTTTTCGGGATGTCCCGGATCGAGCTCAGGACCCGGCCCGGAGTCTTGATCGCACCCCTGGCCAGCAACCCGGCCGGATTCGGAGGGCCACCGTCCTCCCCGGGCTCGGGCCGGGGAGGCAGTTTGCGCCCGGACGGCTCCAGGTCGTACAGGGTGCCGAGTATCTCGGCCCCCGAGACTCCGTCCAGCACGGAGTGATGGATCTTGCTCAGCAGCCCGACGCGGTCTCCTCGGAGACCCTGGATCACGTACACCTCCCACAACGGGCGTGAGCGGTCGAGCGGTCGGGCGACCAGGCGCTCGACCTGGGCCGCCAGCTGGGCGTCGTCGCCGGGAGCCGGCAAGGCCAGTTCGCGGATGTGAAACTCCAGGTCAAAGTCCGGATCGTTTATCCAGTAAGGGTGATCCAGCCCGAGCGGAACCCCCTGGAGCTTCCAGCGGAACGGCGGCAGCAGGTGGAGGCGCTGCTCGATCAGGTCGCGCATGTCGGCAAAGTTGAGCGTGCCGCCCGGCGCAGTCGACGGATCGACGACCGCCAGGCCTCCGACGTGGGTGAAATTGCGGCCGTCTTCGATCGCCAGGAACTGCGCGTCGAGGCTGGTCAGCTGGCGGACCACCTTGCCGGCTCCGTTCTCGATCACATCAGACATACCCGGAGCCTACCCCGTCTCCGGCCGCCTGCTTCCGGCCTCAGTCGGACGAACCGGACTTCGAGGCCGACTTCTCGGACTTGCCCGAGCCCGAAGACGACGAGCCTGACGAGGATCCGCCGGATGATTCCGAAGAGCCCGATGAGCCCCCGGAATCCGAGGAGCCCGACGAATCGGACGAGCCGGAAGAGGATCCGCCGCCGGAATCTCCCCCGGCTTCCTTCTTGGCCGCGGCGGCAGCCTGCTTGGCCTTGTTCGAAGACCGGGTGCCGTAGTCGGTGTTGTGGAAGCCGGACCCCTTGAAATGGATCGCCGGCGAGTGCAGCACACGCCGGGCCTCCGCCCCGCATTCCTGACACTCGGTCAGGGCGTCTTCGGTGATCGACTGGATCACCTCGAAGGTGTGGTCGTTCTCGCAGCGGTATTCGTAAAGCGGCATCAACAATTGATTATCGCAGCGCGCCACCGGATGCGTCCCGATACCGTTCCGCCATGGCAACCGAGCCGACCACCGAAAGAAACACCGAAGTCACCATGGAGGAGATCGTCGCCCTCGCCAAGCGGCGTGGCTTCGTCTTTCCGTCGTCGGAGATCTACGGCGGGCTCGGCTCGACCTACGACTACGGCCACTACGGCGTGCTGCTCAAGAACAACGTCAAGAACGAGTGGTGGCGCTCGATGCTGACCGAACGCGACGACATCGTCGCGCTCGACTCGGCGATCATGCAGCACCCGAAGGTCTGGGAGGCCTCGGGCCACCTGGCCGGCTTCACCGACCCCCTGGTTCAGTGCCTCGGCGAATGCAAGAAGCGGTGGCGCGAGGATCATCTGCGTGAGGGAGTTGAAGCTGAGGGTGGCGACCCCGAGGCCGAACTCCGCTGCCCCGAATGCGGCGGCGAGCTCAGCGAGCCGCGCAACTTCAACCTGATGTTCGAGACGCAGATGGGTCCGGTCGCCGGGGAGGGCGACGCGATCTACCTCCGCCCCGAGACCGCCCAGGGCATCTTCATCAACTTCAAGAACGTGCTCAACTTCGCTCGCAAGTCACCACCGTTCGGCATCGCCCAGATCGGCAAGTCGTTCCGCAACGAGATCACCCCGGGCAACTTCATCTTCCGGACCCGTGAGTTCGAGCAGATGGAGATGGAGTTCTTCGTCCCCCCCGGCGAGGCGGCCAAGTGGTACGAGGAATGGATCCGGATCCGCCGCGACTGGTACCTCGATCTCGGCATCCGGCCCGAGTTCCTGACGGTCCGCCCGCACGAGGCCGACGAGCTGTCGCACTATTCGTCAGGGACCTCCGACGTCGAATACCTGTTCCCGATCGGCTGGTCCGAACTCGAGGGGATCGCAAACCGCGGCAACTTCGACCTGACCCAGCACCAGGAGCATTCCGGCGAAAAGCTCGAGTTCTTC
>JBGUDX010000200.1:0-3157 GCA_041821645.1 Acidobacteriota bacterium | reverse complement strand
GCCGCCGGCGGGTCTACAACGTGAACCGGGTGATCGGGTTGCTGGCCGATCTGGATTCGGTGGTCACGCTGCGCCCCGATTTCGCACCGGAAATGGTCACCGCCCTGATCCGGATCGAGGGCAGGGCGATCGGGGTGATTGCCAACGACCCGACCCACATGGCCGGCGCGATCACCAGCGGCGGCGGCGACAAGGCGGCCCGCTTCATGCAGCTCTGCGACGCCTTCGACCTGCCGATCCTCTCGCTGGTCGACACCCCGGGCATGATGGTCGGGCCGGAGGCCGAAGCCACCGGGCTGGTCCGCCACTGCTCCCGGATGCTGGTAACCGGGGCCGGAATCGGGGTGCCTCTGGTCGCAGTGATCCTCCGCCGCGGCTACGGGCTCGGCGCCCAGGCGATGGTCGCCGGCAGTCTGCAGGAGCCGCTGCTCACCGTCGCCTGGCCGGGGGCGGAGCTGGGGCCGATGGGGCTCGAAGGCGCGATCCGTCTCGGCTTTCGCAAGGAGCTGGAGAAGATCGGAGACGAGGCCGAGCGCGAGACCCGGGTGCGCGAGTTGACCGAGATGGCGCTCGAAAACGCGAAGGCGTTGAACGTGGCTGAACACTTCGAGCTCGACGACGTGATCGACCCGGCAGAGACCCGGTCGGTGGTCAGCGCGACGTTCGCCGCTGCGACCGCTGCATCAACCCGGACGGCCGATCCGCGGCCACCGGGATCACGCGGATTCATCGACACCTGGTAGTAGCACCGTCCGACCGGGACGATCGGGCGGACAGACAGCCGGACCCGGAGCAAGCCCACACTCGCCGACCCGCATAGCTGCGACACTGGGAGGATGCCCACCCACCAGACGATCCAACTCCACGGCCACCCTGTCACCTACCGGATGCTCGGTGAGGGCCCTCCGATCCTCCTGATCCACGGGATCACCTCCAGCTCCAGTACATGGAAGCGCGTGATGCCTCGGCTGGCCGAAAAGCACACGGTGATCGCGCCCGACCTGCTCGGCCACGGCCGCTCGGCCAAGCCGCAGGGCGATTACTCGCTGGGGGCCTATGCCAGCGGCGCCCGCGACCTGCTGATCGCGCTCGACATCCCCCGGGTCACCGTGGTCGGACACTCGCTCGGCGGCGGCATCGCCATGCAGTTCGCCTACCAGTTCCCGGAGCGGGTCGGCCGCATGGTCCTGGTCGACTCAGGCGGTCTCGGCCGCGAAGTCAACCCGGTGCTGAAGGCCGCCACCCTGCCCCTGGCCGAGTACGTGCTGCCGCTGATGTTCCACCCCACCCTCCACGATGCCGTGCTCCAGGTCAGGGGCGCGCTCGGCAAGATCGGCTTGCGCGGCAGCGCCGACGTGGAAGGCGTATCCGAAGGTTTCGCCTCGCTGACCGAGGCCGGCGGGCGGCAGGCGTTTCTCAACACGGTGCGCTCGGTGATCGATCCGACCGGGCAGAAGGTGAGCGCCCGCGACCGGCTCTACCTGACCGAGGAAGTGCCTTCGATGATCGTCTGGGGCGAGAACGACCGGATCATCCCGGTCGCCCACGCCGAGCAGGCCCACGACATGATGCCGCGCAACCGGCTCGAGGTCTTCCCCGGGGCCGGCCACTTCCCGTTCAACGACGATCCCGACCGGTTCATCAAGGTGCTCGAGGACTTCATCGCCACGACCGAGGCCGCCGAGTTCAGCGACTCAGACGTGCGAAAGCTGATCCAGGAAGCGGCGTGACCGAGACCGGTCAGCCAGAAACGGCCCGGCAGCCGGACAAAGCGGACGTCGTCGCCCCGGACGCCACGGCCGCGATCGCCGCAACGGTGGTCGACGCCCTCGAGGACTACCAGCGGCTCTCGAAAGATGTCTACGAAGCCAACCCGGACGATCCCGAGGCGGTGGTCAAGGGACTGGTCCGGCTCCACCTGATGTGGACCGAGGAAAACCGTGAGACCGCGATCCTGATCGCCGGGCACCGCAACGAGGTCGCCGCCGGCCCGGAGGGCAAACGCCTGGCTGAGAGCAACAAAGAGATGTTCAAGGCGACCAGGGCCTGGATCGACGAGCAGGCGGCAGGCGGGCGGATGCCGGCCACCTCGTTCAACCTGCTGCACGCGATCGTCTTCGCGCCCACCCAGGAGGTCGCCAAGCTCTGGCTCACCGGCCGCCTGAAGACTCCTCTGGCCGATCAGGCCGAAGCCCTGGCCGAGGCGGCCTGGGCCGGGGTCAGCGCCCTGCCGGACCGGGACCCTCAGGCGTCGTAACCCGATGGGCCGGCGCCAGGAGATGTCTCAGGATCCGGGCGCCCGCGAACCCGGTACGAACAAGTCCCGGCAGGGCAGATCGGCATGAGTCGCTCGACGCCCGGAGCCGAACCCGAATACGACGACCTGCCCGTTCGCTTTCTCGAGGCGCTATGGGGCGACGGATACCTCAGCCCCGGTGGTCCGGACGAAGTGCGGCGGATCGTCCGCGATGTCGATTTCTCGGGCAAGCGGATGCTGGACATCGGCTGCGGCTCCGGAGGCATCACTCTGTTTTTCGCGCAGGAGTTCCCGCTTGCGCAGATCACCGGGTTCGATGTCGAAGACCCGGTGATCGAGGCGGCGCGAAGGAGGGCCGCTGCCGGCAGCATGGGCGACCGGGTCTCTTTTATCAGAGGCCAACCCGGGCCTCTGCCGTTCCCGGACAGCAGTTTTGACATCGTCTTCTCGAAGGATGCGCTGATTCACGTACATGACAAAGAGGCCCTGTTTGGCGAGGTCTACCGCGTTCTGGAACCGGGCGGGATCTTCGTCGCCAGCGACTGGTTGACCTCGCATGACGGGCCACCGTCGGCCGAGATGGAGGCTTACCTTGCCGCCGAGGGGCTCAGTTTCGGAATGGCATCCCCGGACCGCTATGAGGCCGCCCTGCGGGGTGCCGGCTTTGAGGACGTCAGCAGCCTGAACCGCAACGCCTGGTACCGGGTCGAGGCGCGGGAGGAACTGGAAAGACTCAAAGGGCCCCTGTACGACGAAGTCGTGGCGGAAGTCGGCGAAGAACTGGTTGCCAAGAACATCAGGATATGGACCGCGATGATCAAGGTTCTGGACAGTGGAGAGCATCGCCCCACCCACCTTCGTGCGAGCCGCCCGGCCGATCCGGACCCCCGGGCTTTGTAG
>JBGUDX010000199.1:0-3175 GCA_041821645.1 Acidobacteriota bacterium | reverse complement strand
CCGCAGGGTCTGCTGGTCGATAGCTTCGCTTTCACCGTCGAGGTAACCGAGGAAGCCTCCGGCGAAGCTGTCCCCGGCACCGGTCGGGTCCCGCACGTCCTCGAGCGGGAATCCGGGCAGCGCGAAGAATCCGCCCGGGGTGAACATCGCGGCGCCGTATTCGCCCTGCTTGGCGACCACCGCCTGCGGGCCGAGGGCCATCACCGCGTTGGCGGCCCGGGCCAGGTTGGGCTCCCCGGTCAGTTGCCTGATCTCGGCGTCGTTCATCAACACGCAGTCGGTCTCCGCAATCGCGGCCAACAGCGAGTCCCTGGCCGTGTCGATCCAGAGGTTCATCGTGTCGAGCGCGGTGAAGCCGACCCCATCGCACTGTGACCGGACCTGGCGCTGGAGTTCGGGCTGGATGTTGGCCAGAAAGAGCATGTCCGAGCCCCTCGAGCCCGGGGAGAGCTTGGGTTCGAATTCACCGAACACGTTGAGCCGGGTGTCATCGGTGTGGGCCGTGTTCAGGTCGTACTCGTAGTGCCCTTTCCAGAAGAAGGTGGAGGCGCCCGCGACCCGCTCGATGTCGTCGGTGATCACGTCGCGGCTCTCCAGAACCTCCAGCTCGACCGCGGTGAAGTCGTCACCGACCGGGCCGACGACCCTGACCTCGGTGAAAAAGCTCGCGGCAAGTGAGAAATGGACGGCCGATCCGCCGAGCATGCGCTCACGCTCGCCAAACGGAGTCTGTACGGCATCAAATGCGATCGAGCCGACGACGGTCAGCGACAAAGGGGGTTCCTTTCGTTCGGAGGTGGTGCTCGCCTGCCGGGCGGCAGCTGCTGGCCTCAATCCTTTCAGGCAAGCGTTGAATTTGCGCAGACCGTGCCAGTATGGGCGGGTGAAAGCGATTCAGATAACCGAGTTCGGCGGGCCTGAGGTCATGGAGATGGTCGATCTCCCCGACCCGGAGCCGGGCCCGGGCGAGGTTCCGGTCCGGATCAGCCGTACCGGCGTCAACTACGCCGATACCCACGCGACCCGGAACGACTACCTCGCGGAACAGGAACTGCCGCTGGTGCCCGGCGCCGAGTTCGTGGGGACGACCGGCGACGGCAGGCGCGTCGCCGCGGTGGTGGCCAACGGCGCCTACGCCGAAGCGATCGCCGTCCCGGAAGCCGCCCTCGTGCCGATCCCGGACCAGGTCGACGATGAACAGGCCGCCGGGTTGCTGCTCCAGGGACTGACCGCCGACGGAATCCTCAGGATTTCGGCCAACCTCCAGCCGGGCGAGTCGGTGGTCATCAACGCCGCCGCGGGCGGCACCGGCAGCCTGGCGGTCCAGATCGCCCGCTCGATGGGAGCCGGTCGGATCATCGCGCTCGCCTCGAGCGACGAGAAGCGGCAACTCGCCCTCAGCCTCGGCGCAGACGTGGCGATCGATTCGAGGAGTGAAGACCTCAGGCAGGAGATCCTCGACGCGAACGAGGGCGTCCCGGTCGACGTCGTCCTCGAAATGGCCGGCGGAACGGCTTTCGAGCAATGCCTCCGTGCCCTCGCCCCGTTCGGGCGCCTGGTCACGTTCGGGATCGCTTCGCGCGAGGAGAACACGGTCAAGACCGGCCACCTGATGCGGAACAGCAGGGCGGTGATCGGGTTCTGGATGGTCCACCTGCTGATGCGTCCCGAGCTGGCGCGGCAGGGGATCGAGCGGGTTCTCGGGGCGGCGGCGAGCGGAAAACTGAAGACGATCGTCGGCGGGACGTACGCGCTCGAGGAGGCTCCGGCAGTCCACGAGAAGATGGCCGCACGGCGCACGATGGGCAAAATCCTGTTGGATCCCTCACTGTGAGTTCTTTCAACGACCTGGGCCTGGCCCCGGAAATCATGCAAGCGATCGACGAACTCGGCTTCACCGAGCCGAGCCCGATCCAGGAAGAGGGCATCCCGCCGCTCCTGGCAGGCCACGACGTGATCGGGCGGGCCCAGACCGGAACCGGCAAGACCGCCGCCTTCGGCATGCCGATGCTTCAGTACATCGATCCGGACAATGACGAGGTCCAGGCGGTGGTGCTGACGCCGACCCGCGAGCTCTGCATCCAGGTGACCCAGGCGCTCCGGACCTACGCAGAGCACCTCGACGTCGAGATCGTCGCGGTCTTCGGCGGCGCGCCGATCCGCAGCCAGCAATCCCAGCTCCGGTCTGGCGCGCACGTCGTAGTTGCCACCGTGGGCCGGATGAAAGACCTGATTTCGCGTCGCTCACTGGTCCTGACCGCGGCTCGCTTCGTGGTCCTCGACGAGGCCGACGAGATGCTCGACCTCGGCTTCCTCGAGGACGTCGAGAAGATCCTCCGCATGTGCCCGAGTGGTCGCCAGACGGCGCTCTTCTCGGCAACCATGCCGCCGCCGATCAAGAAGCTGGCCGAGGGCTACATGTACGACCCGATAACGGTCTCGATCACCCCCGAGGTACTGACCGTCGACGCGATCGAGCAGGCCTACGTGGAAGTCGCCGGACGCGACAAGACCGACAAGCTGGTTGAGGTGCTGAAGGCCGAAGACCCGGAGCAGGCGATCATGTTCTGCCGGACCAAGCTGGGCTGTGCCCGTCTCGAACGGGAACTGCGCAATCGCGGCCTCGCGGTCAAGGCGCTGCACGGCGACCTCAGCCAGGGCAGCCGCGACGGCGTGATGATCTCGTTCAAGGGTCGTCGCACCAAGCTCCTGGTCGCTACCGACATCGCGGCCCGGGGGCTCGACATCGAGCACGTCACCCACATCATCAACTACGACCTGCCGAACACCTCGGAGACCTATGTGCACAGGATCGGCCGGACCGGCCGGGCCGGGCGGACCGGAAGGGCGATCACCTTCGTCACTCCCGCCCAGCGCAAGGATCTCGAGCAGATCAAGTCGGACATCAAGATCTCGATTACCGCATGGGAGACACCCGAGCAGCGGCTCGAGCACGCGCCGCGCCTGCGTGGGCGCCAGGGACGCGGGGCGCCGCTCGACGATCAGCCGGCGGCAGCGAACGACATCCCGGATTCCGGCTCGACCGACGACGCCTCGCCGAATGGATCCGGAGGCCGCGACGAGGCGCCCGGATCCGCCCCGGGAGGCGAGCAGGCCCCCTCCGGCGACCGGGAGCGCTCGGGTAGACGGGAGCGCTCGGGTAGGTCGGAGGATT
>JBGUDX010000198.1:0-3243 GCA_041821645.1 Acidobacteriota bacterium | reverse complement strand
TTCGAAAGGGATGTCCGGCTTCGCCTGCGGCTACGCCGTGACAAATAATGATCTCAGCAAGCGGCTGAGATCGTTATTTGGTGGGCCGCCCGGGGCTCGAACCCGGGACCACCGGATTAAAAGTCCCACTGACGGCCTATCGACAACAACCACCGCCAAGCGAGTGCAGCAGACACCAACAGATAACACTCTTTCATTCAATACGTTGACTGACGTTTGTTTTGCTGAGGAGTATTGAGAGGAGTTGGAGACGGTTGAGCCCGAGTGTCCCATCAGTGTCCCACGCGCTAGTCGACCTCGTACTCCTCCAGCAGCGCCTGGAAGCGGGGGTGGTCCGAGCCAGGCCGCTCTCGCGTATGGGCTGGCCCGTTGGTATGACGACCGCGGCGATCCCGACCGAGCCCGACAAGCGTATCGCCGGATCGTTTCCGAAGCACCGTGGGCCGCGTTCGGCGCGATCGCTGCCGAAACCGAACTCGCGAACCTCTCGGACGCGGAAAACCCCGTCTGGTGACCGTGTTACAGTAACGCGCTTCCGATCCGCGTGGAGGGCAAAGGTGGCCGAGAAAAAGCTTCCCCGTACCGCCTACGAGCTTCGCGAGGGCGAGACCTTCAAGCCCTTCACCCACGGCGAGACGCCGACCGAATTCACGTACAAGTCGGTCTTCGCGGGCATCGCTCTTGGCATGTTGTTCGGCATGGCCAACACCTACCTGGGTTTGAAGGCCGGTCTCACGATCAGCACTTCGATCCCGGTCGCCGTACTGTCGGTCGTCTTTTTTCGCCTGCTCGGGGTGTTCGGTTCCAGGCACAGCATCCTCGAACTGAACACGTCGCAAACCGTCGGATCGGCCAGTTCGTCGGTGGCCTCGGGTGTGTTGTTCACGATCCCGGCCCTGTTCATGTGGGGCATGTCGCCGGAGTGGTTGCAGATCACCTTGCTGGCCATGGCCGGCGGCCTGATCGGCGTGCTGTTCATGGTGCCGTTGCGTCGCTACCTGATCAAGAAGGAACACGGCAAGCTGCCGTACCCGGAAGGCATGGCCTGCGCCGAGGTTCTCGTCGCGGCCGAGCGGGGCGGCCAGCAAGCGTCCGGCGTGTTCTGGGGACTCGGCTTCGGCATGTTCTTCAAGCTGCTGACCAGCGGTTTCAAGATCGTGAAGGGCTCGTTCGTCCTGCCGCTGATCGCCAAGGCCGAGTTGGCCATCAGCGTCTCGCCCGCCCTGACGGGGGTCGGCTACATCCTCGGCATCCGCATCGCGAGCGTGATGGTTGGAGGCGCCGCCCTGTCGGCGCTCGTGATCATCCCGCTGATCAATTGGTTCGGCGCCGGGATGACCGAGCCGTTCTACCCTGAGACCGAACACCTGATCCGCGACATGTCCGCGCACGACATCTGGCACCGTTACGTGCGTTACATCGGCGCCGGTGCGGTTGCCTGCGGCGGGTTCATCACCCTGATCAAGTCGATCCCGACAATGATCGAGTCCTTCCGCATCGGGTTTGCGCAGATTGGCAAGGCCGCCGGGGTCGTGGCCGCCGAGCGCACCGACCGCGATCTTTCCTTCAAGGTCGTGATCGTCGCGATCCTCGTGATCCTGGTGGTGTTGACGCTGGTTCCCGGAATTCTCGGTTACATCGATTCGATCCCCGTCCGCGCGCTGGCCGCCGTCCTGGTCGGAGTTTTCGCGTTCTTCTTCGTGACCGTGTCCTCCCGGATCGTGGGGTTGGTCGGGGTCACGTCCAACCCGACCTCGGGGATGACCATCGCGGCCCTGCTCGGGACGAGCCTGATCTTTGCCGCCGCCGGCTGGACCGACACCATGGGTAAGGCGACGGCGCTGATGGTCGGTACGGTCGTGTGCATCGCCGCATCGATTGCGGGGGATACCTCACAAGATCTCAAGACGGGGTTCATCCTCGGAGCGACACCGAAGTTCCAGCAGATCGGAGAACTCGCCGGTGTCATCACCTCGGCCGGCGTTGTGGCCTGGACGATCAGCTACCTGCACCAGTCCGAGGCAGCCACCGGGGGCCTGGGCGGAAGCGAGCTACCCGCGCCCCAATCGGTGTTGATGAAACTCGTGGTCGATGGCGTGCTCGACGCCAACCTGCCCTGGGCGCTGATCCTGATCGGCGCCGCGCTGGCCGGTGTCGTGGCCCTCTTCCGGCTTCCCGTGCTGGCCTTCGCGGTCGGCGTGTACCTACCGCTTTCGACCATGGCGGCGGTCTTCGTGGGTGGCTTGACCCGCTGGCTGTTGACCCGAAATCGGCCCGAGGAGGAAGCGGAGACGCGACGCGAACAGGGCGTCCTACTCGGCTCGGGCATGGTCGGTGGCGAGGGCCTGACGGGCGTCCTGCTCGCGATCTGGGTCGTGGCGGTCGGGGGCGGCCGTCGCATCACGGGGATCGATCTCCATCTGCCGAACTGGCTCGACAATCTACTCGCCCTCGCCGCGATCGCATGCATTGCCTGGTTGCTCGGCAAGTTCGCCAAACGTCGTTTCGGCGCCGCGTCTTGAGCACCGCGAAGTCGCAAAAGGCGAGACTCGGGAAGGTCACGGCCAAGGCGATCAAGGAAGTCGCAACCAACATCGACAAGCGCATCGTCCGTATGCGTAAACCCGAGGTGACGTTCCCGGTGCGGTCGCTGGGCAACCTGCGCTACGACCCGCGCAAGGGTTACTTCGAGATCGGCAAGGATCGTTCGGCACGCACGCTCAGCGTGAACACCGCCAAGAGTTTCGCTCAGACGCTCAAGATGATGGAAGGATAGGTATTTCCTTTCGTTGGGCTCCAGGGTATCAGGAGGCTCGGGCGCCGTTTCGAGTCTCAGTGCCGGCTCGCAGGCTTCGAGCGGCCTCCGGAATCGTCAGGCGCCGCCAACTGGTGCGCTTCCTCCGAGCACAATGACTCTGGAACCCCGATCGCAGGTCTCACTGGCACCGCCGGGGGCACACCCCGCACAGGCGGCTGCTGCCGACATGAGACTCAGGAAGCGGCGGAGAGGGCTGCCGTGCCCGGTGGGCCGCGAGGGGACTGCGTCTCGGCCTTCGCGAGGTGCCTCAGAATCGCGTCCACGACATCGTGGTCGATGATGAACGCGATGATCCGCATCTCCCCACCGCATGCTGGGCACACCAGCGAGTCCGCCTCGTAAACACGCTTGAAGAGCTGCGCCCAACTTCGGTAGAGAGCGGGCGTCAGGGCTGTGATTCCGCTCGGCCCGAGCCGAGGGGGCAT
>JBGUDX010000197.1:0-3253 GCA_041821645.1 Acidobacteriota bacterium | reverse complement strand
AATCACCGGCGAAGGCTGTCGGCGGCACTTGTGATCACCCTGCTTTCACTTGTCGCTGTCGCCGCGCTCTCCGCCGACGTAGCCGCTGCGGCCCGGTACACGGTCGCCCAGTGCGGCTGGCACGTCGGCCACGATGCCGCCTGGTTCGACACCAGCGCGAACAAGTTCGTCCGCAGCAGCTACTGCCGGACTCCTCAGTCTGCCAGCGGGTTCGACGGGGTCCACCTGACCAGCGAGACCCGCGGCTCGACCCGCACCGTCGGCGGCACCCGCTTCGCCCGGTGGCGCTGGCAGGCTCCGGCCGGGACCGGGATCGTCACTGTGCACGGACACCGGTGGCAGATCCTGCGCGACAACTTCCAGCACCGGATCGGCTCGGTCGGGCCGTCGGGCGGTTTCACGCCGTTCACCGAGTTCAAGACGACCGACACGGTCCGGCGCGACTTCAACCACGCCTTCTCCCCGCACGCCACCGCGATCGAGTCCCGGCTGCTCTGTGCCCGTCCGGCCGACCGGGTCTGTGACGCTTCGAAGCGGTCCCTGGCCGGGGTGCGGGCGCTGAGCATCACCATCGACGACTCGATCCGTCCCACATCATCGGTCTCGGGAGGATTGACCGGCTCCGGCTGGCTTCGCGGTATCCAGACGCTTTCTTTCTCCGACCGCGACGCGGGGTCGGGTCTGCGCTACGCCCAGACCTCGATCGATGGGGCGGTGCGCGGCCATACCGAGCTTGCCTGCAGCAAGGCCCTGATCGCCGGCCAGTGGCGGGCGACGCGAATGCTGCCCTGTCCCACCGCGGGCAGCGGCGGCCACAGCATCGCGACCGCGACGCTCGGCGACGGGGCCCACCGGCTGCGCCACTGTGGCGTCGACTTCGCCGGCAATTCAGGATGTGCCGCGGACCGGACGATCCGGGTCGACAACAATCCACCCGCCGCGCCCCGCTCCCTCGAGGTGACCGGGGGTGGCGGCTGGCGGAAAGGCAACGGCTTTGACCTCACCTGGACCGATCCCGGGCAGGGCGCCGCCGCCCCGATCGTCGCCCACCGGTTCCGGGTCACCGGTTCGGGCGGGTTCGACACCGGACCCGGCAACTTCGACACCGGGCCGCTCTCGGGTTTCGGCTCGGGATCGATCACCGGCGCGCTGGTTCCCCGGTCCGGCGAGTACCTGGTCTCGGTCTGGCTGATCGACGCCGCCGGCAACCAGACCGAGACCGCGAGCGCTTCGGTCACCCTGCGGTTCGACGACGTGCCTCCGTCCGGCTACTTCACCGAGCCCGATCCGGAACGCCCGGAGATCGTCCGGGTGCCGGTCGCCGACTCTCACTCCGGTCCCGCCTTGGGCGTGATCGCCTATCGCCGCCAGGGCGCGGCCGGCTGGCACGAGTTGCCGACCTCGATCGCCGGACCCGGATCTTCGAGGCAACTGATCGCCCGCTTCCCGGGGGATGAGCTCGACCCGGGCGTCTACGAATTCAGGGCAAGGATCGTCGACCGGGCCGGCAACACGGCGGTGACCACGGCTCGGGGAAACGGCTCTGCGATGACCCTGTCGGCGCCACGCCGGACCGCCACCGCCCTGACCGCGAGGCTGGACGGTCCGGCCACGAATCGCAGCGGCGACGGCGCAGGCCGGAGCGGGTTGACTGTCCGGATCCCGTTCGGCCGGATGGCCCGGCTGAGCGGTCGCCTGACCACGTCCGGCGGCGCGCTTTCTTCCCAGCCTGTCCGGGTCACCGAGACCCCGGCCTCCGGAGCCGCTGCCGGGGTCTCGGTGACCACGGTCAGGACCGGCGGCGACGGCCGTTTCCGGCTCGAGTTGCCCCGCGGGACATCGCGCACCGTGTCAGTCAAATTCCGCGGCGGCGAGCGATACGGGGACTCATCGGTCGGACCGCTGGATCTCCAGGTGGCGGGGTCGATCCGCTTCAGGGCCCGGCCCCGTCGGCTGAGGACCGGACGCCGGGTCCGCCTGCGCGGCAGGGTCCGGGCCGGCGCGGCCCGTACGCCCGGACGTGGCAACCCGGTCGCGATCCAGTATCTGGAGAGGGCGGCGAAGCGGTGGCGGCCCGTACTGGTCACCCGGACCGACCGGAGAGGCCGCTTCCGCGCCGGTTACCGATTCCGCTACATCACCGGCCGCGCCCGGATCAGGTTGAGGGCGGTCCTGCTCGACTCGCGGTTCTTCCCCTACGCCACGGCCCACTCGAGGCCGGTCACCGTTTGGGTCAAAGGGCCGGCCCGATGAGTCCGGCCCGAACCGCGACAGGCAGCCGGAGCTACTGGGCCTCCGGGTCGGGCGCCTAGCTACCGGACCGGCCGCCCAGCCACCCAAGCCGACGCCCAGTCACCGGGCCAGCCAGCCGCGCCCCGGGGAACTGGCTGCGATTTCTATCCCCAGGGGGTCGTTATCGCAGCCGGTTGTCGGCCGCACCGTTCCGGAATTGATCCACGGAAACATGCGGGACTCTGCCGCCCGGTCATAATGGTTTCAAGGTGAAGCCGCACGACTTCCTGGAAATCGACCGTCTGCTCTCCGACGAAGAGCGCCTGATCAAGGAGACGGTCGCCCGCTACGTCAACGAGAAGTATCTGCCGGGCGTGAATCAGCACTACGAGAACGGCACCTTCGACCGTTCGGTTCCCGAGGCTCTCGGTGGGCTCGAGGTGCTCGGAATGCACCTGACCGGATACGGCTGCGCCGGTTCCAGCGCGGTCGCCTACGGCATCGCCTGCATGGAGCTCGAGGCCGGTGACAGCGCTCTGCGCTCGTTCTGCTCGGTCCAGGGATCGCTTGCCATGTTCGCGATCTGGAAGTGGGGCGACGAACAGCAGAAAGAGAAGTGGCTGCCCGAGATGGCCGCCGGCAGGAAGATCGGCTGCTTCGGCCTGACCGAGCCGGACTCGGGCTCGGATCCGGGCAGCATGCGGACCAAAGCCCGGCAGGACGGTGATGAGTGGGTGATCGACGGGGCGAAGATGTGGATCACTTCGGGCTCGATCGCCGACGTCGCCGTGGTCTGGGCGAGGACCGATGACGGAGTTCAGGGATTCCTGGTCGAACCGGGCACCGAGGGCTTCACCGCCCCGGAAATGCACGGCAAGCTTTCGTTGCGGGCCTCGGTCACCTCCGAGCTGATCCTCGACGGGGTCAGGGTGCCGGATTCCAGTCGCCTGCCCGGGGTCCAGTCGCTGAAAGGGCCGCTCAGCTGCCTGAACGAGGCCCGTTACGGCATCGTCTGGGGCGT
>JBGUDX010000196.1:0-3256 GCA_041821645.1 Acidobacteriota bacterium | reverse complement strand
GGCATCGGCGACGGCCGAAAAAAGTAGCAGGCAGGACAGAATCGCTGCCGTGACCAGCGGTATGCCCCTGCCCCCTGTCATCAGCCCCGCCACCGGACGAGCTTACCCCCTCTGGCTCCGGCCGGTTCGATCCAGAGTGGCTGTGACCGGGCGGTGACGCGCTCGGGTGATGTCGGGCACGAGGGAACTAGAGCGGGATGTTGCCGTGCTTGCGCTTCGGCTGGGCGACCCGTTTGCTGAGCAGCGTGCGCAGTGCCTTGATCAGCTTGGGCCGGGTTTCTCTGGGCTCGATCACGTCGTCGATGTAGCCGCGCTCGGCCGCCGCATACGGGTTGGCGAAGTGTGCCTTGTAGTCCTCGATCAGCTTTCCGCGGCGCTGGTCGGGCGTCGGCGACTTGGCGATGTCACGGCGGTAGATGATGTTCACCGCGCCTTCCGGCCCCATTACCGCGACTTCGGCGGTCGGCCAGGCGAAGTTGAAGTCGGCCAGCATGTGCTTCGAGGCCATGACGTCGTAGGCGCCTCCGTATGCCTTGCGGGTGACTACGGTCAGCTTCGGGACGGTCGCCTCGGTGTACGCGTAAAGCAGTTTCGCCCCATGGCGGATGATCCCGTTCCATTCCTGGTCGGTCCCCGGCATGAATCCGGGCACGTCGGTGAAGGTGACGATCGGGACGTTGAACGCATCGCAGGTTCGCACGAACCTGGCCGCCTTCTCGGACGACTCGATGTCGAGCACGCCCGCCTTGAACGCGGGCTGGTTGCCGACCACTCCGATCGGATGACCGTCGAGTCGGGAGAACCCGACGACGATGTTCTTGGCGAAATGCTCGTGGACCTCGAAGAACTCCTCGTCATCGACCACCTTGGCCACGACGTGACGCATGTCGTAGGGCTTGTTCGGATCGTCCGGGACCAGGGTGTCGAGCTCGGGGTCTTCGCGGTCAGGGTCGTCGGTCGGCGGGAAGTGCGGCGGCTGCTCGAGGTTGTTCAGCGGAAGGAAGCTCATCAGGTAGCGGACGTCTTCGAGGCAGCTTTCCTCGTCGTCGGCCGCGAAATGCGCCACACCGGATTTCGAGTTGTGGCTCATCGCCCCGCCGAGCTCTTCGAACTCGACCTCCTCACCGGTCACCGTCTTGATCACCTCGGGACCGGTGATGAACATGTGTGAGGTCTCCTTGACCATGAAGATGAAGTCGGTCATCGCCGGCGAGTAGACCGCGCCCCCGGCGCAGGGTCCCATGATCACGCTGATCTGGGGAATTACGCCCGAGCTCTGGACGTTTCTGGCGAAGACGTCGCCGTAGGCGCCGAGCGAGACGACGCCTTCCTGGATCCTTGCACCGCCGGAGTCGTTGAGACCGATCACCGGGGCGCCGACCTTGGCCGCCAGGTCCATCACCTTGCACATCTTCTCGGCCATCACCTCACCCAGCGAGCCACCGAAAACGGTGAAATCCTGAGAGAAGACGAAGACCTTGCGGCCCTCGATCGTGCCGTGACCGGTGACCACGGCGTCACCCCAGGGGCGGCGCTTGTCCATGTCGAAGTCGTGGGTCCGGTGGCGGACGAAGGTGTCGAGCTCCTCGAACGAGCCGGGGTCGAGCAACACCTCGATCCGCTCGCGGGCCGTCAGCTTGCCTTTCGCGTGGTGTTTGTCGACCGCTTCTTCGGAGGCCGAGTTGATTGCCTGGTCACGCAGCTCGCGCAGAAACTCGAGCTTCTCCTCGTGTGTTTCGGGGCTCTTCTCGCGCATCGTCCGGGCAGTCTATTTGGGTCGGGGCAATCAGGCCGCCCCGACCGGCCCCGGGTCACTCCGACCGGTGGCGACCGAACTTTCGCGCCCATCGCCGGACCGGCTGCTCGAGAAACCGGGCCGAGAGATAGCCGTAGACGACGGAGGCGGGCATGACCGCGACGAGCCAGACCGCAAAGGCACCGGGAGTGCCGTCGGTGGGCATCGAAAAGAGCTCAGCCAGGTAGGCCACCATCAGGAAGTGGACCAGGTAGATGCCGTAGCTGATGTCGCCGAGGCGGCGGACGGGGGTATTCGAGAACGGCAACCGGATCGACCGCGGGCCGAGGGCGATCGCCACCATCAGCGTCGCCAGCGACGCCGAGAACCCCATCGAGAGCAGAACCGAGTGGCGGGTGTCGCTGAAGTGACCGGCCGCCAGGTAGGCGAACAGGCCGGTGGCCAGCAGGGAAGCCACCTGGACGGCAGCCACTCGTTGCTCGAATCCGGCGGCATCGACCCGCTCTCGCAGCTTCATGAACGCCCAGGCGCCGGTCATGCCGAGCGCGAACGAGAACGCCCAGGTCGGGAACTGGAGCTTTGACTCGAGCACGATTCGGAAAGCCTCCTCGAACGAAAGCCTCAGATCCAGGGCGGAGGTGACGTCGGAGATGTGGCTGAAGGCGAGGCCCCAGACGGCGGTGATCGCCGCGGCGACCGTCAGTCCGACAAGCGGGTGGCGAAAGAAATGCAGTGCTACGAGAGGCAGAATCACGTAGAAAATGATTTCGACCGACAGGGTCCAGAGGGGCGGGTTCACCAGAAACCCGATCTCGATCTGATCGAAGAACAGCGCCGCCGGGACCTGGAGGCCGGTGAAATGGGATGCGATCGAGAGGCCACCCGGGAACGGGATCTCCGGACTCGTGCTGACCGTTGTGAGCAGGACCAGTGAGATCACCAGGATCAGCCAGTAGGCCGGCAGCAGTCGTGCGGCCCGGCGGATCGCGTACGAGGTCACGCTTCCGAACCGGCCGCCTCTGGCCACTGTCGGCAGGAACACGACGAAACCGCTGACCACGAACAGCACCTCGACCGAGCGGCCGAACGCACCCCAGGTGAACCGGGCGAGCAGGCCCTGGTCGTCGGCGGCGACCACCCCCGAAATCGTGATCAGGTGAAGCATCACCACTCCGAGAATCGCGAACGCCCGGTAACCGTCGAATACCGGCACGATCGGTATGCCGGACTTCGACCGCGCCTCCTTCCCCGGATCGACGATGTGGGAGCTCCGGGGGCCGGGTGGCGTGCTGGTCATCGGCCCGGGAGTCTATGTCGCCCCAAACCTCCGTTACGATCGCCGGGTGGCTGATTCAGGCACCCTCGCCGGCCGGCTGAGGCCCGCCCTCACCTCCGGGCCGACGGTGGCGCTGGCGCTGGCGCTCGCGGCGGCGGCCCTCATGGTCATCGTTCCGATCGCCTACTGGATGGTCGACCCGGTGCCCCTACCGGAGCCGTTCC
>JBGUDX010000195.1:0-3260 GCA_041821645.1 Acidobacteriota bacterium | reverse complement strand
GATTCGTCGAGACCTACTGGGACCGTTACGGCAGGGACACGTACCTGGTCGGAGATGCCGCCCGCCGCGACGAAGACGGCTTCTTCTGGATCGTCGGCAGGATCGATGACGTGATCAACGTCTCGGGTCACCGGCTCTCGACCATGGAGGTCGAGTCCGCCCTGGTCTCGAATCCGAGCGTCGCCGAGGCAGCGGTGATCGGGGTCGAAGACGAGGACACCGGCCAGGCGATCGTGGCCTTCGTGACACCCCGGGACGGGGTCGCCGGCGGACCCGAGCTGACCGCCGAGTTGCGCGAGCACGTATCCGAGAAGATCGGCAAGCTGGCCCGCCCCAGGAAGACCTGCTTTGCCTCCGACCTGCCGAAGACCAGGTCCGGCAAGATCATGCGCCGCCTGCTCAGGGACATTGCCGACGGCAAGGACCTCGGTGACGTCAGCACCCTGCGCGATCCCAGCGTGGTCGAGTCGCTGAGCGAGCAGCTCAACCGCGATCAATGACCGGTCCCGGGCCCGAGCGGAGCCCGGGTAACAAGTCCGCATCAACTGCCGGGGACGGGGACCTGCCTCCGGCCGCCGGCGGCGGTGACGACGTCAGCCTGAACCGCGCCATCTCCCGGCGGATGCTCGCCCTGTTCGTGATCGGCGACATCCTCGGGGCAGGCATCTACGCCCTGGTCGGCGAGGTGAGTGGCAGGGTGGGCGGAGCCGTCTGGGCTTCGTTCCTGGTAGCCCTCGGCCTGGCCGTGTTCACAACGTTCGCCTACGCCGAACTGGTCACCAAGTACCCCCGGGCCGCCGGGGCCGCGCTGTACGTGAACCGGGCGTTCGGCCGGCCTTTCTTCACTTTCATGGTCGGGTTCGCGGTTGTCTGCTCGGGTCTCGCGTCGGCGGCGGCGCTGGCACGAGCGTTCGGCGGCGACTACTTCACGGCTTTTGCCTCGGTCCCTGCGATCGCCGTCGGGCTCGTCTTCATAGTCGCCATCGGACTGATCAACTTCCGCGGGATCCGGGAGAGCACGCGGGTTAATGTGGCGTTCACGCTGATCGAGATCGCGGGCCTGCTCCTGGTGGTGATCATCGGGATCGCCGTCCTGGGTGACGGCGGCGGCGATCCGGGCAGGGCCCTCGAGTTCAAACGCGGTGATCCGGCCCTGTTCGCGATATTCAGCGGCGCAGGGCTCGCTTTCTTCGCCCTGATCGGCTTCGAGGACTCGGTCAATCTGGCCGAAGAGGCCCGCAATCCGCGAGCCGACTATCCCGTGGCCCTGTTCGGCGGTGTGTTCGCCGCCGGTCTGATCTACGTGGTGGTCACCGCGGTCGCTTCGATGGTCGTGCCCACCACGGATCTGGCCGGCTCGGAGGGGCCGCTGCTCGAAGTCACCTCGCGTGGGCCGCTCGCCGTGCCCGACCGGCTGTTCTCGGCGATCGCGCTGTTCGCGCTCGCCAACGGCGCGCTGATCAACACGATCATGGCTTCCCGGCTGCTCTACGGGATGGCCCGCGAAGGCATACTGCCCGCGGTCTTCGCCCGGGTCCACCCACGGAGGCGAACCCCCTGGGTGGCGATCCTGTTCACCACCGCGATGGTCGGCGCCCTGCTGCTCACCGGCGGCCTGTCGGAGCTCGCGGACACCACGGTGGTGCTTTTGCTGGGGGTATTCGCGGTCGTAAACGTCTCGGTGCTCGTGCTGCGCCGGGACCGGGTCGCTGCGAGGCATTTCCGGGCGCCCACCGCGATGCCGGTGATCGGGTTCTTCGTCTCGCTCGGACTGATGACCACCAAGCAGCCGGAGACCTTCGCCCGGGCCGGACTGCTTCTCTCGGTCGGGGTCGTCCTGTGGCTGCTCGCGCAGTTTGACCGGCAAAGGCGCGGACAGGGCCGGCCGGCCGGCTAGGGGTGGCCCCGGGCCCGAGCGGAGCCCGGGGCGCGAAACCTAGCTGCGCTTCTTGCGCTTCCTGCGCTGGATCTCCGGATCGGAGCGCTGCTCGGCGGTCAGTGGCTCGTCGGGATCGACCCCCGTGCCGGACTCACCTTCGCCGAGTTCCTGCGGCTCCCCGTCGACTTCCTCGGCGTAGCCCTCGATCACCTCATCCCCGGACTGGTCCGGGCCGACTCCGGCAGGGCCGGGACCGCCGTCGTCATCTTCGTCAGAACCTCCGCCGCGATCTCCTGGCCTCGGCGGGGAAACCGCCTCGCCGGCCGCCCAGGCCGGCGGTCGCCCGCCGGGGACCCAGCCGAAAAACAGCAGTCCGAGGTAGATGAACCAGATCAGCGTGAACAGTGTGAAGAAGACGAATACCGCGCCCAGCGCCATGCCCAGCGATCCCCAGAAGCGGGAGAGCAGACCGACCCTCATCGACCAGAGCGAAACGTAGACCACCGAGACCGTGAACCCGAGCAGACCGGCCAGACCGAAGCCGGTCTCGATCGAGGAAAGCGAGGCGTCGCCTCTTACCTGCTCAGCCTCGTCGTCAGTGCACTCGGTGTTGAAGTCGGAGATCTCCTGGTCAGTCGGTTTGCCGTCCGCATCGGCGATCTTCCCGTCGACGCAGGCATCGATCGTCGATGCGGGGACATCCTTGAAATCGGTCGCCGCCTGAAGCACCGATCCGGCCCCCAGCAGTCCGCCGATTCCCAGGAAGAGCGGCGCAGCGACCAGGACACCGATAAATGCCGTCCTGACCTGGTCGGTCCTCCCCGAGGCCGCCTTGAACAGGTAGACGAGCGGCACCGCGAGTAGCAGCCATCCGAGGAACTGGACCGAGCTGGCGATGACCAGCGCAGAGCGGTCGGCGTCGATCTCGGCCAGGTTCTCGGCCAGTCCCGAAGCACTGCGGACGGCCGAAGCCGACTCGCCGAACGAAGCGAGGATCAGCGCGACCCCGGCCACCGAGGCGATGCCCGCGATCCTGCCCCACCGGCGCTCGCGTTCGAGAAGCTGTGACTTGGCGTTCATCGGGGGCGGACGCTATTTGAAACGGCGACGGGGAAGGTCACCGGTCGGGACCGGAGTCATCCTCCCGGTCGTCTTCCGGCTCGTCTTCCGGCTCGCTCTCCCGCTCGTCCCGCCGTTCATCCGCTCGGATCGGGTAGTACTCGTAGTCAGTCGGTTCGGCCATCCTGGAGACCCGCTCGCCCAGGGCCAGCACCAGGTCCAGCAACGGCGAGGCGGCTCCGATCGCCGAATCGAACCACCCCCTGGCCCGGTCCTGGCCGGGCTCGAGTTCGGCCATCAGACGGCCCGATCTCTGAAATCA
>JBGUDX010000194.1:0-3260 GCA_041821645.1 Acidobacteriota bacterium | reverse complement strand
GCTTCATTCCGGCCGGGCCTCGGCCAGATCGGGAGCCAGGGGAGGACCGACCGGATCCCGGTTCTCGACCAGGTGACCCTCCAGCGATACGTTCGGGATCAGCCAGTCCAGCCAGCGTGGCAGCCACCAGGCCCGGTCGCCGAGCAGCGTGATGACGGCCGGGGCGATCACCAGCCGGACGAAGATCACGTCGATCAGCACGGCCAGACCGAGTCCGAGACCGAACATCTTCGAGATCACGTCGGGTTGAGAGACGAACGCGACGAAGACCGAGGCCATGATCAGGCCGGCGAAGAGGATCACCTTGCCGATGCGCGAAACGCCCTGCACGACGCTTTCGCGGGGGCCGGCGCCCTCGTTGTATGCCTCGTGGATCCGGGACAGGAGAAAGACGTTGTAATCCATGCTCAGCCCGAACAGGATCGCGAAGACCATCACCGGTATGAACGAGACGATCGGCACCCCGCTGTCTACTCCGATCAGGCTCGCACCGATCCCCTCCTGGAACACGGCGACGATGACGCCGTAGGCCGCCCCGACCGAGAGCAGGTTGAATCCGGCCGACACGATCGGAATCCAGAAGGACCTGAACGCGGCCATCAGCAGCAGCACGGAGAGCCCGATGACCACGGCTATGAACACCGGCAGCCGGTCCGACACCTTGGCTGACATGTCCTCGAAATTCGCGGTATTGCCGCCGATGTAGGCTTTGAGGGGCGTTCCCTCGGTGGCTGCAGGGATAGTGTCATCGCGGAGTTCGTCGAGCAGGGCGCTGGTCTCGGCGTCCTGGGGCGCGGTCTCCGGGATCAGGAAGATCGTCGCCATCTCGCCGTCGGGGCTCGGCTGCGGCGGTGAAACCGTCGCGACCCCGGGCAGGTCGGCCATGTCCGCGCCGAGCCGGGCGAGCTGAGCCCGGGTGTCGGGGTCGTTCTTCGGGACATCGACAGCCACCAGAAACGGTCCGTTGGAGCCGGACCCGAAGCCCTCGCTCAGCAGGTCGTAGGCGATCCTCTGGGTGGTCTCCTCCGGCTGGTTGCCGTCATCGGGCTGCCCCAGCCGCATGTCCAGCATGGGGAGGGCGAAGATCAGCAGGATCGCGACCCCGGCGATTATCGAGAGCCAGGGACGGGCGGTGACCCGCCTGCCCCAGTCGACGAATCCCTTCGAAGGCCGGACGTGTTCGGCCTTCTTGGGCCGGAGCCGCTTCGATAGCGCTCCGATCATGATCGGCAGGATGGTCAGAGCCGAGACGACCACGGCTCCGACCCCGATCGCCGCACCGATACCCATCTTGCCGACGAACGGAATCCCGATGACCAGCAGGCCGGCTATCGCCACCATCACTATCAGCCCGGCTGCGACCACGGCCGACCCGGCCGTCGCCGCCGACTTGGCGGTCGCGTCGCGGACCGAGTCGCCGGCCGCCGACTGTTCGCGGAATCTGCCGATGATCAGCAGCGAGTAGTCGATCCCGGCGCCGAGTCCGAGCATCACCGCGATCGTCGAGGCGAAGCTGGGCAGGTTGAGCGGGCTGGCCAGGATGACCAGCAGCATCTGGCCGACCATCACCCCGATCAGCGCGCCCACCAGGGTCGCGACCATCGCTGCGGCCGAGCGGAACAGAAGCGAGAGCAGGACGATCGCGATGATCACCCCGATCAACTCACCGACCGGTGCCTCCTGCTGGGCGGCCGTATCTATGACGATGCCGCGCATGGAGACGTCGATGCCGTCAGTCTCGGCTGTCTTCGCTGCGCCTTCCAGTGCTTCACCGGTTTCCCTGGTGACGTCGCCGGGTTCGAGGTCGTAGCGCACATCGGTTGAAGCAACTCTGCCGTCGGCAGAGACCGTCGGCGATTCCGGGTCATATGGATCGCTCACGGTTAGTACGTCGGGCAGCTCTTCGAGCTCCGCCAGCGTTTCCTCGATCACCCGCTTTCGGGAGCCCTCCCGGAGGCTGCCCTCGTCGACGCTGAAGACGACCGTGGCGTCCGCCCCGGCGAGCGCGGGAACGTGGTCACTGAACAGGTCGAGTGCCTGCTGCGATTCCGCACCGGGTATCGCGAAATCATCGGCCGGGGGATCGGGAGCGGCCGCCGCGAGGGCGGCGATGCCGAACAGGCAGAGAAGCGCCACGGCGAGCGAGCGCTTCCAGCGTTGAGACAGCGTGCGTGCAAGGCTGGCGAGGCGTTCGGACATCGGACTCCAGGATCAGGTGAGGTGGGCCGCATTCCGGCGATTCGGGCCGGGATCGGGTCGAGCGGTAACGGCGGCTCGCAACGTATCAATCAGGCAGACAGAAGCGCCCCGGCATCTGCCGGGGCGCTGTCTGGGGGAGGGATGCTGCAGGGTGGCTAGTAGCGGCCGGGGTGGCGGGCCGTGAACGATCCCGGGGTCGAGCGCATGCTCTTGCTCCAGCCCGGTCCATTGCCGGGGGTCATCGAGGTATCGAACCTCAGGCCGGCGACCACCACGTAGGCGTGGCTCGGGTTGGAGTAGACCGTGATCCACTTGCCCTTGCCGCGCTGCTTCCAGTTCATGTATCCGGTGGAAGCGAGCGGGCTCGAGACGAACCGGCCGCCCCTCAACGCGTAGCTGACCGCGCCAGAGCAGTCGTAGCCGGACGAGTTGAAGCTGGCGTGGCCGCCTCCGTAGACGTACGGCTTGTTGCGGATCTGGTTGGCCCACCGGATGACCCGCTTGACCTTCTTCGGGGCGGTCGAGGGGACAATGGCCTTGCCCTTGACCAGGCGTGCCTTCTTGAACGGCTTGCACTTGTTCGACGAGAGGCTGAGACCGCCGCTCGAGGTGGCGCATGACGCCCCGGCCTGAGCGTTCCCGGGCATGATCGAGAACATGAAGGCGGCGCCGAGGATCAGGGCGAGGCCTGAAACCAGTCGTCTTGATTTACCGAATCGCTGTTTCGCGTTTGAGTAGTTGATGCCGATCTCCTTTTCCGGCCTACGGGGTTAGCTGACGGGCTGGCGCTCTAGGAGCCGCGCTCCCACCTGACTCGGTGGATTCGCCCCAAATACATGGTTCCCCCGCTTCCCGAGCCACTTCGGGCCCGGAAACTCGGCGTATCGGTTTTACGTGATCACAAACCCTACAGCATTTGCTAACACTTTCCTCACAAACGTACGAACCTCACAGAGTGGCGACGGCCGCGCGGCTGACGCGGCGGAACAGTCGCCGGGGCGCGGCCGTCGCCCCGGGGTGACGCAAACCCATGTGCCTACTGGCTGATCACCATCTTGATG
>JBGUDX010000193.1:0-3300 GCA_041821645.1 Acidobacteriota bacterium | reverse complement strand
GATCTCTGCGCCGAGGCGGTCCGGGGCCAGCACGATTTCACCGCGTTCACGCCGACCGATACCTACCACACCCGGTTCGAGCGAATCATCCATTCGGCGGAGTGGATCGAGGAGCCGGGCCCGGCCGATCCGGCGACCGGCTCGGTGACCAGAAGCGACACCCTGCAGCTCTGGATCACCGGCGACACCTTCATGCGCAGCATGGTCCGGATTCTGGTCGGCACCATGGTCGAGGTCGCCGATGGATCACGGTCGATCGACGAGTTCAGGGACCTGCTGAACGGAGGGGAGCGGCCCTCGGCCGGGGTCACTGCGCCGCCGGAGGGCCTCTACCTGGTGCGGGTCGACTACCCGGAGCCGCCGCCCCTATTCTTAGGTGGTGCGGATACTGCTGACCAATGACGACGGGATCGCGGCAGAGGGCCTGCAGGTCCTGAGGCGGGAACTGCGCCGGATAGACGGCGTCGAGCTCGATGTGATCGCGCCCGATTCGAATCGCTCCGCTTCGGCCCGCAGCATCACCACCCGCTCACCGCTCTCGGTGGAAGAGATCCATTTCGACGATGGCGACGTCGGTTATGCCACCGATGGGACGCCGGTCGACTGCGTGCGTTTCGCCGACGTCGGACTGGTCGGAGAGCGGCCGGACCTGATCGTTTCCGGGATCAACCACGGAGTGAACCTGGGTGACGACGTGACTTACTCGGGCACCGTGGCCGCCGCATTCGAAGGGGTCATCCTGAAGCTGCCCGCGATCGCGGTCTCCCAGCAGTCGGCGGAAGGCCACATGGGCTACAAGCCGCAGCGCAACTTCGATTTCGAGCGCGCGGCGAGCTTCACCGCGGCAACCGTGCGCGAGGTGGCGGAGCACCCGATGCCGGAGGGCACGCTGCTCAACATCAACGTGCCCGGGGCGGACCCCGAGGGCATCGACGTGACCAGGCTGGGCAAGCGGCTCTACCGGGACGAGCTTCGCAAGATCGAAAAGGACGAGTCCGACGGTCGCGCGCACTACCGGATCTACGGCTATGAGCCGGGACTCGACGACGAGCCCGGGACCGATATCGGGGCGATCGCCCGGGGCAGGATCTCGGTAACCCCGCTGCACCTCGATCTGACCGACCACGGCGGTCTCGACGGGCTGCGACAGCGCGACTTCGAGCGGATGCTCGAGGCCGCCGGGAACTGAGGCCGGCGTGGCGCCGGACGAAGAGCCGGAAGGGCCGAACGCCCGACCCGGCAGCGTGAGCGATTCCGGGGAATCGCCGGCGGACCGGATCCGGGACCTGCGGGAAGAGGTGGACCGCCACAACCGCCTCTACCACGCCGAGGACGACCCCGAGATCACGGATGAGCAATACGACAGGCTCTACGCGGAACTCGAAGCGCTCGAGCGGGCGAATCCCGAGCTGATCAGCGGTGACTCGCCGACCCAGCGGGTCGGTTCCCCGCCGGTCGAGGCTTTTGCCCCGGTCGAGCATGCGGTGCCGATGCTCTCGCTGGCCAACGCGAGGACCGCCGGGGAGCTCGAAGCCTGGGGAGAGCGGGTGCTCAACCATCTCGCCCGCCGCGACGTTGATCCGGGCGAGCTCACCTACGTGACCGAGCCGAAGATCGACGGTTTGGCGATCTCGCTGACCTACGAGGACGGCCGCTTCGTGCGCGGGGCGACCAGAGGCGACGGCCGGGTCGGCGAAGACGTGACCCACAACATTGAGACGATCGAGGAACTGCCCAAGCAGATCGAGGGTGCACCGCCACTGATCGAGGTGAGGGGCGAGGTCTACCTGCCGATCGAGGCGTTTGCCGAGCTCAACCGGCGCCGCACCGACGACGGGCTTCCGGCGTTCGCGAATCCGCGCAACTCGGCCGCCGGCTCGATTCGACAGCTCGATCCCAGGATGGCGGCCGAGCGGCCGCTGGCGATCTGGTCATACGGCATCGGGGTGAGTCAGGGCGAGCAGTTCGAGACCCACTCGAGTGAGGTCGAGTGGCTCGCGACTAAGGGGTTCAGGACGAACCCGGACACCGAGGTGCACACCAGCATCGAGCAGGTCCTGGCCCGCTGCGAATGGTGGCTGGAGAGGCGGGACGAGCTCGACTACGAGATCGACGGGGTGGTGGTCAAGGTAGACCGGCTCGGGCTCTGGAAGGAGCTGGGGACGGCCGGCCGTGAGCCGCGCTGGGCGATCGCATGGAAGTTCCCGCCGACCACGGCCACCACCAGGCTCGAGGAGATCGAGTGGAACGTCGGCCGCACCGGCCACCTCGTGCCCTGGGCCCTGCTCGAACCGGTCCGGGTCGGCGGGGTGACCGTCTCGACCGCGACCCTTCACAACGAGGAGGACCTCGAGCGCAAGGATGTCCGGGCCGGAGATGAGGTCGTGGTGCTGCGGGCCGGCGACGTGATTCCCCAGGTGGTCTCGGCCCTGCCCCAGAAGCGCAGGAAGGGCGCAAGGCGACCGTGGCCGCCGAAGAAATGCCCGGCCTGCGGGACGGCGATCATCAAGCCGGAGGACTCGGTGTTCTCGATCTGCCCCAATCACTCGGGTTGCCCCGGCCAGACCTTCCAGCACATCAAGCACTTCGTCTCGCGGGGGGCGATGGACATCGAGGGCCTCGGCGAAAAGCAGGTCTTTCGATTCCTCGAAGAGGGACTGATCTCCGAGGTCGCCGATATCTACTCTCTGGGCCGTGAAGAACTCGAATCGCTGAGCGGCATGGGCGAGATCTCGGCCTCGAACCTGGTCGCCGAGATCGACCGGTCGCGGCAGGTTCCGTTCCCGCGGGTGCTGTTCGCGCTGGGCCTGCCCGGAGTCGGGGCGGTCACGGCCGAGGCCCTGGCCGACCAGTTCGGCTCGATCGGGAAGCTTCGCGAGGCCGATCCGGAGCTGATCGAGGAGACCGAGGGCGTGGGCCCGATAATGGCTCGGCAGATCAGTGAGTCACTTGCGGACGAGCGAACCTGGCAGACGGTGGTCAGGTTGAAAGATGCCGGTCTGAGGACGGAGCTCGATCCGTCCGAGCGCAGGCCCGAGGGCGGTCCGCTGGACGGCAAAACGGTGGTCCTGACCGGATCCCTGCCCGATCTGACCCGCGACGAGGCGGCGGCGATGGTCAAACGGGCCGGCGGCAAGGTGATCGGATCGGTATCGAAGAAGACCGACTACGTCATCGCCGGGGAGAGCGCCGGCTCGAAACTTGAAAAGGCCGAGAAGCTGGGGGTCGAAGTGCTCGACCGCGAGGGGCTGGACCTCCTGCTCGCCGGCAAGCAGTCCGATGCCTGAAGCCGCTCTGGTG
>JBGUDX010000192.1:0-3309 GCA_041821645.1 Acidobacteriota bacterium | reverse complement strand
GATTCGGCAAGTTCGGCAAGCGCGGGGTCGGTTACCGGATCGATTTCCTGGTCGATGAGATCCGCAAGATCATGCGGACCGCCGGCCAGCACAACATCGCCCTTTTCGGGGCGGGCAAGCTCGGCCAGGCGATTGCCGACTCGGACATCTTCGCCGACCACGGCTTCCGGATCGTCTCGCTGTTCGACGTCGATCCCGACCGCATCGGCACCCACGTCGGATCGCTGACCGTGCGTGATTTCTCGGACTTGCCGCGGGCGGTCGAAGAGGATTCGATCGTGGTCGGGGTGCTCGCGGTCCCCTCGGACGCCGCTCAGGAGGTCGCCAACGGGCTGGTCGAGTCCGGCGTGACCGTGATCTTCAACTACACCGAACAGCTGCTTCAGGTGCCGCCGGAAGTCACGGTCCACACTTCCAGCCCCGCCGTCGACCTGCTGTTCGCCCTCTACTTCTACCTTTCCTGAAACAGTTGCCCGATACCGGTCTGCTCGATCTCAGCGCCGTTCGCGAAGTCTTTGACGGCTCGCAGGATTTCACGATCGGTCTCGAGGAGGAATTCGCGATCGTCGATCCCGAATCGCTGGATCTGGCCGACCGTTTCCCCGAGCTGCTGGAAGCCGCCGCGAGCGATCCCGTCCTGGCCCACTCCGCGGCGGGTGAGCTGATCGCCTCGGAGATCGAGATCCGGTCGGGCAGGTCGGAATCGATGGCAGAAGCGGTGGAGCGGCAGGCCGACCGGCGGACCAGGCTGTTCCGGGTGACCCGTGAGCGTGGCGCCTCACTGGTCTCGATGGGAACCCATCCCTGGGCGAACTACCTGGATCAGGAGATCATCGACACGCCCCATTACCAGCGGCTCAAGGAGGACCTCGGCTGGGTGGCCCAGAGGAACAACACCTGGAGCCTCCACGTTCACGTGGGAATTCAGGGAGCCGACCGGGCGATAAAGGTCTGCGACTGGCTGCGCGAACAGCTGCCGATCCTGCTGGCGGTATCGGCCAATTCGCCGTTTCTCGACCGGCGGGACACCGGCCTGGCCTCGGTCAGGACGGAGATCTTCACCCGGACGTTTCCCAGGTGCGGAATCCCGGAGCGGTTCGGTGACTGGGCCGAATACGCCGAATTCATCGAGACCCTGAAGCGGGTCGGCTCGGTGGTCGAAGCGACCCAGCTCTGGTGGAGCGTCCGGCCGCACCACGCGTTCGGGACGGTCGAGGTGCGGGTGTGTGACGCCCAGGCGAGCGGCCCCGAATCAACCGCGCTGGCCGGCTTGATCGCGGCGGTGGTCGTGCAGGCGGCGATCGATCTCGATTCGGGCGCCAACCGGAACAGCGAACCGCTGCGTGATCGCGAGATCGAAGAGAACTTCTGGCGGGCGATCCGGTACGGGATGGACGGCAAGCTGGTCGATTTCCGGGCCGGGCGCGAGATCGAGGCCCGCCGGGCGCTCGACGAACTGCTCGAATGGACCGGCCCGGCCCGCTCGGAGCTCGGGATCGAGATAGACCTTCCCGCCGAAAACGGGGCCCAGCGATACCAGCGCATGGCCGCCGAAGGACAGCCGATCGAGCAGATCTACGCCGCGGTTGCGGCCGAGACCGATCGCAGCTTCGGTGGGCCGGTGGCCGCGGACGAATAGGCTGGAGTCAACATGAGCGATCAGGAGAACGAACCCACTCAGCCCAGTCAAGCCCAGCCCGGCCCGCCGCCGGAGGAAGGCGGCCCCGATCCGGGAGGCCCGCCGCCGCTGACCGAAGAAGAGCAGGAGCTGCTCGAGAAGCAGATGAGCGAGATCCGGGTGGAAGACCTGCTCACCCAGACCGTAGCCAGCGTGCTCAACTTGAGTGCCCGGAGAATCGTCAAGGAAGACGAGGTCGATCTCGACCAGGCGAGGGTCGGGATCGAGGCCGTCCGCGCCCTGGTCGCCCTGCTTCCCGCCGAAGTCGGGGAAGCGGTCAGCGAACCGCTCAGCCAGGTCCAGATGCTTTATGCGCAGCGAAGCGGGGCTGCCGGTGAACCCGGTCCGGGCGAATCGGCCGGCCCGGCGCCGACCGAGGGCGGCCCTGCCGGCGGCCCACCCCCGGGTGGTCCCGGCGGCGGCCCGGGGCCCGACGGAGGGCAGTCCGGACCGGGGGAGAGTGGCTCGGGGTCGGGCCTCTGGACCCCGCGCGGAAGCTGAGCCGGCGGGATTAATACGGCCCGGCCCGGAATCCGGGCCGGTGACCGGGCGACGCGCGGTCTGGCCCTCGTAATAGGGTTGCCGCCGTCACAAAAAGCGTCCAGACCTCCGGAGGATTACCACTTTGACTGAATTTCTAACCGACCACGGCGTACTAGTCGCGCTCATCTGCGCCAGCTTTGCCGTCGTGTACGGAATCGTCGTAACCCAGCGACTGCTGGCCAAGCCGGCCGGCAACGAGCGCATGGTGGAGATTTCGGGGGCGATCCAGGAAGGCGCGTCCGCGTATCTCAAGCGCCAGTACATGATCATCGCGGCGGTCGCGATTCCCCTGATCATCCTGCTCGCCATCCTCCAGAACTGGCAGACGGCGGTCGGCTTCATCATCGGAGGCGCGCTCTCCGGGGCGGCCGGTTTCATCGGCATGAACCTCTCGGTGCGGTCGAACAGCCGGGTGGCGGAGGCTGCCCGCGGCGGTGTGCCGCCGGCGCTCGACGTCGCCTTCAAGGGCGGCTCGGTCACCGGCATGCTGGTGGTCGGACTGGCCCTGATCGGGGTTGCCGGATACTTCGGCATCCTCACGGTCACCGGGGCGGTCGATTCCGACAAGGAAGCGGTTGACGCCCTGATCGGACTCGGCTTCGGTGGGTCACTGATCTCGGTCTTCGCCCGACTGGGCGGCGGCATCTTCACCAAGGCGGCCGACGTCGGAGCCGACCTGGTCGGCAAGGTCGAAGCCGGCATTCCCGAGGACGATCCGCGCAACCCGGCCGTCATCGCCGACAACGTCGGTGACAACGTCGGCGACGTGGCTGGCATGGGCGCCGACCTCTTCGAGTCCTTCGTCGGCGCGATCATCGGTGCCATGGTCCTCGCGCTCGGCTTCGACGCCGACCTGCGCGAATACGGGATCGGCGCTCAGATTCTCGTGGACCTTGGTCTCACGTCGATCCGCCTACTGACGAACAACCCGCGCAAGATCGTCGGCATCGGTGGCCACGGTCTCGAGATCTCGGACCGCGTGCCGATCGAGGTCGACCCCGGCGGAGAGAACCAGGGGTATCTGCGGACCAAGCGCGACAAGATGGGGCACATGCTGAGTCACGGCGATCTGGACGCACTCCTCGAAC
>JBGUDX010000191.1:0-3335 GCA_041821645.1 Acidobacteriota bacterium | reverse complement strand
CCGATGAAAATCATCCAGAGCTGGCTCAGCCGGCTCGCCTCGATAGACCTCGAGCGGCGCAAACAGGTGGTCGGCCTGCACCCTGACCGGGCCCGGGCGATCGTCGCCGGGATGGTCATCATGATCGAAATAATGCGGGCCCTTTCGCTCGATGAGATCGAGGTCTCCGAGCACGACATCCTGTACGGCGGGGCGATCCGCGCGGCCGCCGGCCTCTCGGCCGACCTGCCCGGCTAGTCGGCCACTTCGGCCCGGCCGCCGTCGTTTCGGCCGAACCTGGTCGGGCCCCCGAGGGCTGGGCCCGGTCGGGCCCCGGGCTCAGTCTCCCGAGTTTCGGACCCTCGCCTTTTCCTCGGCGAACTCCTCGTCGGTCAGGACTCCGCTCTTGTGCATCGAGGCGAGCCGTTCGAGCTGGTCCAGGCGCCTGGTCTCGGGGTCGACCTCGGGCGCCGGAGCGGTTTCGTCGCCCTTGGAACCACCCTTGCCGAAACTGGGCTTCGGCAGGCTCTTCGGACGCCCCGCCCACGCCTTGCCGGCGCTGGCCCTGACCCGCTCCCCGAGCTCGCCGACCTGCTGGAAGTCGGCGTCCGGGTATTCGAGCATCAGCTGGCGCCGGAAGAACCAGGCTCCGATCCCGAGCAGGATGACGACCATCAGGTGGACCAGGAAGGTCCGCTGGTCGCCGGCCCCCGCGATCAGGTAGATCAGGGCGACCACACCGAGCAGGGCGAACACCGCTCCGGGATAGCGGCCGAACGGGACGGCCAGCAGCTTTCTGGTCGATTCGGCGGCACCGTTCGGGGAGATCAGCCAGGCAATCGCGATCATCCCCACCCCGCCCCAGATCACGGTCCAGGCGATCGACTTCATCAGGTCGGTCGCCGCGTCATAGCCGGCCTGGGCGGCCGGTTCGATGTCCACGTCGGCCAGCCCGGAAACGACCACGTCCCCGATGACCGAGCGCAGGACCAGGACGACCAGCGCAGCGAGGATCAGGGCCACCGCGAGCCAGAAAACGGTGAGCCAGCGATAGCCGGGGGACAGATAGACCGCAAGGCCGATCAGCAGGCAGACCAGCAGGGCGGTGATCAGGGCGGTGCCATGGATCAGCGAGGCGGCCGTCTGCACGGTCGAGAGCTCATCCGAGTTGACGATCTCGATGTTGCCGACCGAGTCCGGGATGTTCTCGTTGGCCTCCTTGCCGAGGCCGATCTGGTCGGCGATCTCGATGATCAGCGGCCTCAGCTCCAGCGTCACCTCACCGCCGCTGGTCTCGAGAACGTTGCTCTCGTCCTCGATGATGTTGACCAGCGTCTTCTGCGCGGTTTCGTTGGCCTGGCGCCACAGGTCCTGGACCTGCTGATTGCCCAGGGCCTGCTGGGCACCCTTGTCGGCGACCGACCTGAGCGCACCGGCGGCGACGCCGGAGAGGTCCTTGGTGTCGCCGGGAAGCACCTGCTTGAGCTCGGCCTCGACGTTGACGTTGTCGTACAGCTCTTCCACCGCGTAGTCGGCGAGCGCCTTCTGGACTTCAGGCTGCTGCAGGACCTTGAGCGAGGTGTTGCCCCACTCCTCGGTGTCGAACAGCTGGCGGTCCACCCAGGTGGAAAGGATCGCCAGCACAGTGATGACGCCGGCCAGGATGGTCAGGAACCGGACCCAGCCCTTGTGCGGACGCTCGGGAGCCACGGCCTTGGCGGCCGCAGTTTCCTTGGACTTGGTCTCCTGGTTCATCCCGATCTCCTGAAAAATGGCCGGCCGGACCGGCCGCCGCGGCCGGTGGCCCCATTCTGCCCTAAAGTGCCCGGAGCGGGATTCGAACCCGCACGCTCCCGGAGGAACAGCGGCTTTTAAGGCCGCAGCGTCTACCATTCCGCCACCCGGGCTCCTGAATCCTAAGGGTCCCGGCCACCGGAGTCGTATCTTTAGAAAGCGCTACAAAAGCGCTGGTACGGTGTTCTCTGTAAGTAGTCGTCCCCAGTCCCAGTCACAAGGAGACTCTTGGAAGCATCAGCTCTCAGTCACGCCGCGCGTCGCGGGCTCCTCACCCGGAGGTCGCCCCTGCTCAAGCTCAAGGGGGATGAACAGCTGATCGCCCTCGTCCGCAGCGGAAACTCGGGTGCCTTCGACATCATCGTCGATCGCTACCAGGCCCGGCTGCTCGGCTTCTGCCGCCAGATGATCGGCTCGACCGAAGATGCGGAAGACGTACTCCAGGAGGTCTTCGTCAACGCCTACAAGGCGATGATCGCCGACAACCGCGATATCAACCTGCGGCCCTGGCTCTACCGGATCGCCCGAAACCGGTCCCTGAACCACCTGCGCAAGCCGAAGGCGGTCGCCCAGGAGTCGATGGACCTGGTGCCCATGGTCGATGCCGGATCGACTCACGAGAAGGTCCACAACCGGGAGGAGTTCCGCCAGCTCCTCAAAGACGTGACCAAGCTTCCCGAAACCCAGCGTGCGGCACTGCTGCTGCGCGAGATCGACGCCCTCTCGTACGAAGAGATCGCCCAGGCGATGGACACGACCGTGCCTTCGGTCAAGTCACTGCTGGTGCGGGCCCGGATCTCACTGGCAGAAGCCACCCAGGCCCGGATGCTCACCTGCGGCGAAGTGCGGGTAGAGCTGGCCGAAGCGGCCGAGGGGCTGACCAAGGCATCCGGCCCGGTCCGCCGTCACGTGCGCGACTGTGATGAATGTGCCGATTTCCGCAAGCAGCTGAAGTCCGACACGAAGGTACTGGCGATGCTGGTGCCGATCGGTCCGCTGCTCGCCTTCAAAGCCGCGATCGCGGCCAAGCTCGGTATCGGTGGGGCCGGCACTGCCGGAACCGCCGCCGGCACCTCTGCCGGAGCCGGAGTGGCCGGAGGAGCGGGTGCAAGCGCCGGGGCCGCCGCAGTCGGAGCCGGAACCGCCGCAGTCGGAGCCGGAACCGCCGCAGTCGGAGCCGGAACCGCCGCCTCGGGAATCGGAGCAGTCGGTGGTGCGGTCGGAGCCAAAGCAATCGCCGGTGTCGTCACCGCAGCCGTGATCACTGCCGGCGCGGTCGAGGTCAAGAGCCAGGTCGCAACGGATCCGGTAGCTGAAGGCGAGTCCGCCGTGACGCGGACGATCGCCGCCGATCCCGCCCACGGCAAATCCGCCCCGCACAAGAATGCCCCGCCGGCAGTCACCGGAGAGCCGGTTGAGGTAGCCCAGCTCGTGAAGGCAGGCGCCGTCGAAACCGCGCCGCCGGCAATCACAGAGCCGGTACCGGTACCCGAAGAGGAACCGGTACCGGTACCGGTACCCGAAGAGGAACCGGCCGCCCCGGCCGCCGCCGCAGATGAAGC
>JBGUDX010000190.1:0-3339 GCA_041821645.1 Acidobacteriota bacterium | reverse complement strand
CGATGTCCATGGCCGATCGCCATATGCGCCCGATCGGAGCCACCGGGCGCCGCTTCGCCCGGGCGCGACAGGCGGGATCAACTGGTGAAACGGACCGGGCAGCCGACATATGGATGGCATGAAGCGGCGAGGGAGGCACAAGGCGCTCCGGTTCGGTTTCCACCCGGCCTCTCGCAGGGGGTCGGCGACGGCCAGGGCAAGGCTTGTGCTGAGGCTGAAGCGAGGGGCGCTGAACAGAGCCCGCCGGGCGTCCCGCAAAGGAGGGCAGATTCGTGCGGCGCTGTTCGCCACCGCGATCGACCCCTCTGGGAACAGCGCTTCAGCCGAGCTCGGACTGAAGATCAAGCGACACCGGTTCCGATCGGACTAGAGCGATCAGGGCTGGGAATCGCCGCTCTCGCTCTTCTTGGCCAGTGATGACGGCCACCAGACCGGGGGGCCGATGTCGAATACCAGCGCCGGCACCAGGATCGAGCGGACCAGGAAGGTATCCAGCAGGACGCCGAACGCCACGGTGAACCCGAGTTGGGTAAGGAAGACGAGCGGCAGGATCGAGAGCACCATGAAGGTGCCGGCCAGGACGATGCCGGCCGAAGTGATCACCCCGCCGGTGACCGCGAGACCACGCAGCATGCCCTGCCGGGTGCCGTACTTGACGGTCTCTTCCCGCACCCGTGCCATCAGGAAGATGTTGTAGTCGATCCCCAGCGCCACCAGGAAGACGAACGCGAACAGTGGCAAACCCGGGTCGACACCGGGGAATCCGAAAACCAGATCGCTGACCACCATGCCTACGCCCAGGGCGGCGAAGAAGCTGACCACGACCGTGCCGACCAGCATCAGCGGGGCCGCCACCGCCCGCAGCAGCACCACGAGGATCAGGAACACGACCAGGATCACCAGCGGCACGATCAGCTTGACGTCGCGCTTGTTTGATTCTCTGATGTCGTGCTCGACCGCGGTGCCGCCGCCGACCAGCGTTTCGGGCCCGCCGCTCCCCTGGCTCGCATCGCGAATGCCCGGGATCAGATCGTAGGCCTCGGTCGTGAACGCCTCCGGCTCAAGCACGGCGTTCAGCAGGACCGCCGATTCACTTTGGGCGACGGGCCGAACCCGGGCGACGCCGTCCACCTCGCCCACGGCTCCGATCACCGTGTCGGCCTTCGACGGATCGTTGACCACTATCTCGGTCGGAGCGCCGGCACCCCCGGGGAACGACTTGGCGATCAACTCCTCCCCGGTTACCGCCTCGACTCTGTCCCTGAAGCCCTTGGACGTGGTGAGCCCGTCGTCGTAGGCCAGCAGCCCCGCGGCCATGACCAGAAGCGCGACAAGGGCTCCGACCCAGACCCTCCTCGGACTGCGGGCGATGCGGTCGCCGAGCCGCCGCCAGGGACCATGCTCGGCATCCACGCCGCCGCTGCCGACTCGCGGCACCTTCGGCCAGAATACGAACCGCGGAGCGATCACCAGCATCGCCGGCAGCAGGGTCAGCATGGCGACCATCGCGGATGCGATTCCGATCGCGCCGATCGGCCCCAGGCTCGCGGTCGAGTTCAGCTCGGCCAGAGAGAGGCAGAGCAGGGCCGCGATCACCGTCCCGCCCGAGGCGAGGATCGCCGGCCCGGCGCTGCGCAGCGCCACCTGCATCGATTCCGTCCTGCTCTCGCGGTGACGGAGCTCTTCCCGGTACCTGGCAATGAGTAACAGCGCATAATCGGTACCGGCGCCCAGGACCAGCACCGAGAGGATCGAGGAAGACTGGCCGTTGACCGTCACCCCCATCTCGGTCAGCCCGAAACCGATCGCCCGGCTGAGGATCTCGGCGAAACCAACCGCGATCAACGGCAGCCAGAGCAGGAACGGCGACCGGTAGATCAGGATCAGCAGAATGAACACCAGAGCGAACGCGGCAGCGACAAGTGTGCCGCCGATCGACTCATAGACGGTTATCGCGTCGGCCCCATAGCCGGCGGCACCGGTGACCGCGACCTCGAGTCCGCCATCGTTCCCACTCACCCGCTCCCGGATATCTTCAACCGGGTCGAGCAGGTTCTCAGCCTGACCGGTCGCCGCGATACTGGATAGCACGAGCACGGCCGAGCCATCGTCGGAGGCCTCGGCAACCCTGAACGGCTGGCTGGTGCCTTCCACCTCGCGGTTGAGTTCGGCGACGTCCGACTTGATCCGCTTCTGGTCGGCACCTGTCAGGCCGCCTTCGCGCCGGTAGACGATCACCATGCCGGCCTGCTCACCGTCGGTCAGCTGCTTGACCTGCTCCAGCGCTCGGGTCGATTCGGCGTCGGCCGGCAGGTAGGAACTCGACTCGTTGTTCTCGGCGTCGGAGAACTGCCCCGGGATGTTGAAGCCGAAGATCGCGAACACCGCCGCGAACCAGACGACCACGACAAGCCATCGGGCAATATGGCCGGCGGGAAATGTGAGCAGTGACTTGTTCATCCGGAGGAGACGCCGGCGAAGGCTGAGCCCGAATCAGCGGCGGCCACGATCCTACCGGAGCCTTCAGGCGGCATTTACCGGCGCTCACGCTTGACACCGGCCTCGATCGGCGATCATAATCCCGCTGAGTAGTCGTCCGTGACTGCCGAACAGGAAACCTCAGGAGGAGCCCGATGATCAATGGTGACGGATTCGCGATCGCCCACCGCGATGAGCTCGAGCGGGAAGGCGGCTGGTCACTGGCCCGGCGCACTCTTGGCTGCACCGCTTTCGGGATGAACCTCGTCGAGATCGAACCCGACGCTCAGATCCCCGAACACGACGAGACCGAACGCGATCAGGAAGAGGTGTTCCTGGTCCTCGAAGGCGAAGCGACCCTGGTGATCGAGGGCGAGGACATTCCGGCACCGGCAGGTACTTTCGCCCGGCTGGATCCCAAGCTGCGGCGCACGGTGAAGAACACGGGTGCCGAGCCGACCACCGTGCTGATCGCCTCAGCCCCGCGGACCAGCGGCTACGAGCCGATGGGCTGGGCTTAGTCGCCGAGGTCTTTCGGTCACGGCGCGGTCCCGATCATCCCTTCGCGAGAGCGATCCAGAGAGCCCTCGAACGGGCCAGCAGCTCACCGTCCGGCGACAACAGCGCGGAGGCAGAATGCACCTTGCGCCCGTCGCTGCCCGTCTCCCAGCCAACGACCACCGAAGGCCGATCGCTGGGCACCGGTGCCAACAGCTCGACGCTGAGGCGGCCGAGAACGTGAGGGCCCGCCGTCAGCAGGCGGTGTGCGGTGAAGCTGGGGCAGTCGAGAGCCGCCCACACGATTTCCGGATCAATTGCGCCTCCGGTAGAAGGCACTGACGCCGGGGGAGCCAGCACCCC
>JBGUDX010000189.1:0-3347 GCA_041821645.1 Acidobacteriota bacterium | reverse complement strand
GCCCGGCTTCGTGCGACGACGCACAGGGCGGGATAGCCGCGAAAGCTTCGTCTCCGGGCGAATTCGGTGAAGCCTCGGGCGGCCAGGTCCGGCCCGGGGTCAAGCGGCCTCAGCCCGACGAACCTGGAGGGGTAGCGCTCGGCGGCCCAGCGTACCGGCGCCGTCAACGCGGCCGTGACCCCGTGTCGCGGTGGGGCGATCGTGATCACTCCGATCCGGCCACCCGGACGCAGGACGCGGGCGCATTCCTCGATCACCTGTGACCTCGTCTCCCGATCGAGCAGGTGCAGCAGGTACGAAACGGTCACCAGGTCGAACGAATCGTCGGCGAACGGGAGGCCGGTAGCGTCGGCCCGCTCGAGTTTCCAGCCGGCCGGAAGGTCCGGGGCCCTTCGCATCATCTTCGCGCTCCGGTCGATTCCGACGACCTCTCGGGGTCGGCTTGCGCGGGCCGCGAGCTCGGCCGGCAGGGCCGCGGTCCCGGTCGCGACGTCGAGCAGGCGGTCCGAGGGGCCGGGGTCGAGCAGATCGAGCAGGGTGCGGAGCGAAGCCCGCTCGAGCCAGACCTGCCGGCCGTAGAACCGGGCCAGCTGGTCCCAATCGGGCGCGTCCCGGGCGGAAGGCACGGCCTAGAGAAACGGCAGGGTCATCAGCCGGGCGAGTCCGCCCAGGAAGACCACGGTGCCCGCTCCGAGGGTCAACGCCACGATCCGGTCGGAGGTGAATTTGGTGGCAATTCCGGCGAAGAACAGGACCGCGGCGAAGAAGATCGTCGCCAGTACATAGTTGTCGCCCGTCTGGTTGGCGTCGCGCCCCGCGTCGAAATGGGCCGTGGCCTCCTTTTCGAGCTGCTTCGATTCCTGCTCCTTGGCGAGCTCGTAAGAGTCGAGGCTGAACGGGGTCGCCGGAGCCTTGGGATTGGTCAGCGGATCCATCGCAACCCATTCTCTGAAAGCGGGCTGGAACTCCTTGCGGAAGAAGCCTTCGATCAGATCCACGCCCTTCTGGTTGCCCTCGCTGAAGGCGACCGCGGCCTGGGTGAACAGGCTGGCGTCAACGATGATCTGGGCGGTGGCCGCCGTATTGGCTTTCGACGATTCGACCCGGGTAGCGCCGGCCTGGGTGAACTGGGTTGACTGCTCGCCGCTCCAGCGGGTCGATTCGTAGGCGCTGTAGGCGGTGGCGACCGTCGCGGCCGCCATCAGCAGGGCCGACCAGAGTTCGAGCCGCTCCCTGAAAGCGAATGTCTGACCGGCCTCGGACACCGCAGCAGGTTATCGCCCGGTTGATCCCATACGCCCCGTGGTTCCGTCGCTAGCGCGGCGGCGGCTGGTTCGAGGGCGGCCTTCCGCCGGAGCCGGGTCCGTTGTTGCTGTTGAACAGCGCCACCGCAAACGAGAGAACGAGCATGAGTACGCCGGCGATCATCAGGATCAGCCCGACCGTGTCCATGTCAACGCTCGAGATGTAGAAATCCGTCGCGTAGCGGAGAATCGCGCCGACCGCGATCAGGAAGATCGGTCCACCAATTGATACGTACATGGCCCTAACCCTACCGGGCCGCCCGGAGGGTCATCGACCCGGCTCGAAGCGCTCCAGCGCTTCGTACTCGGCTCCCTCCGGATCCAGCCGCGAGCGGAACAGGGTGACCGCCTCGGCGTCGAAGCCGAGCGCCGGCGTGACCGGCAGATCGGGTCCGGGGGGCGAGGCGCCCCGGCGCAGCCGGATCGCGGTCAGGTGCGGCAGCCAGGCCTTGCCCGGGGCCGACAGATCGAGCCGGGACGCAACCGCCCGGGCTACTGCGCTCTGAACCTCGGCCAGCTGGCCCCGGCCGTCATGGATTTCCAGGGCCACGGCGCGTGGCCTGCGCCGCGGTAGCCAGAGCGGTGCTCCGGTCGAGAGGCCGTTCACCGGTGCCGCGCCTTCCCGGAGCGCTGCCGCGATCAACGGGATCTCGGATTCAGGCCGTTCCCCGATGAAGGTCAGGGTGATGTGCAGGTTGCGGGCCGGAACGACCTTTATCCGGTCCCCAGGGCGGGCCACGCTCCGGGCCCAGCCGGCGACCGCCCGCCGGACCTCTTCGGGCAGTTCGACCGCTATGAACAGCCGGTGCAGCGTAGGTTTCGACCCGCTTCGCGACATCGGCTCGACCTTAGCGGGCAGGACGATCAATTGATTTGGACCGGACCGGCGGCCCCAGCCGGGCCGACTCTGCCCCTGGCCGGATCGGTGCGCATAGGATCCGAAAGGTGATCGCGGAAATCGGGGTAATCGCCGGCGTCATCTTCGCCTACGGGATCGTCTCCAGGACTCTGGGGCAATGGAACGTCTCGGCGCCGATGGTCTTCACCGGGATCGGCATTATTTTTGGCCCAAGCCTGATCGGAGTGGCCGACTACGACCTGACCGGAGAGACCGGCCTGCTGATCGCCGAAATCGCTCTGGTGGTCGTCCTGTTCGCCGACGCCTCGCGCAGTGATCTGCAGGAACTGCGCACCGATGGTTCCTGGTCCGGGCGCCTGCTGGTTATCGGGATGCCGCTCACGATCATGGCCGGTACCGCCGCAGCGGTCGTGCTGATAACCGGGATCGAGTTCTGGGAGGCGGCCGTGATAGCGGCCGTGCTGGCCCCGACCGACGCGGCACTCGGCCATGCGGTCGTGTCGAGTCCCAGAATCCCGGCCCGGATCCGGCAGACGATCAACGTCGAGGCCGGCCTCAACGACGGGCTCTCGATCCCGTTTCTGTTCATCTTTCTCGGCCTGGCGGTAGACCAGGCCTCGCTCGATGCGACGGCATGGTTCACCTTCGGGGTTCAGCAGATTGCGCTGGGCACCATCGTCGGGATTCTGGTCGGCGGAGCCGGGGGCTGGCTGGTGCAGCACGCGGTCAGGCGGGGAACGATCACCTTCTCATACGAGCGGTTGGTCATGGTCGCGATCGCGATCGGTTCCTGGGCGCTGGCGGACCAGTTGGGGGCCAACGGTTTCATCGCGGCGTTCGTAGCCGGCCTGGCCGTGTCCCGGTTCGCCCACGACTTCGGTGTGCGGATCCTCGATTTCGCCGAGCGTGAAGGTCAGCTGCTGAGCGTGATCGTGTTCTTCATCTTCGGAACGGCGGCGATCGGGTTCCTCGCAGCGATGTCCTGGCAGATCGGGGTGTTCGTGCTGGTCGCCCTGACCGTGAACCGGATGATCCCGGTCGCGATCTCCCTTTTCGGCGTCGGCCTCAACCGATGGACGGTCGCCTTCATAGGCTGGTTCGGCCCACGGGGGCTCGCTTCGATCATTCTCGTCCTGGTGGTGGTCAGCGAGGAGCCCGACCTTCCGGGCCTCGACATTGTGCTC
>JBGUDX010000188.1:0-3347 GCA_041821645.1 Acidobacteriota bacterium | reverse complement strand
AGTCAGATGCCGGCGCGCTCGGCGTTACGCGCGATGTGCTCGGCGACAGCGGGGGCCTGGTCTTCCTGCAGGAAGTGTTTGGCCGGCACGGTTTCCAGCCGGTCGAGGCCGGCTGCCCGTCGGGCGATGTCGCCGGCGACCGAAGCCTTGAGCGCCGGATCGTCCGCTCCCCAGAGCACGGCGACCGGGTACCGGTCGTCGGCGAGGACCGATCGGTAGAGCGCCTGCTTTTCGGCGGTGCGCTGGAACCCCCGCATGATCTTCAGGAACGCCTTGCCACCGTCACCCATCTTCAACAGGTCGACGTAGGCGTCGAGTTCGGCCGGTTGGACCGCCTCCATGTTCTCGATGCCCTGTATTCGCATGAGCATCCGGAATGCCGGCTTGCTCAGCGTGCGCAGGTACAGCTCGCCTATTCCGCGGCGGGCGAACGGCTCCATCGACCAGGGGCGCCGGAACCCGGCTACATCGACGATCGTGTTCAGCACGGTGAGCGAAGCGACGCGATCGGCAAGCGCTCCGGCCAGCTCGAAGCCCACCGGCCCGCCTATGTCATGCACCACGAGGTGAAAGCGCTCCAGCTCGAGCGCATCGACTGCCGCGACACAGAAGCGACCGAGCCCGGTCCAGGTGTAGTCGAACTCCGCCGGACGATCGGCGAGCCCCAGCCCTGGCAGGTCGAACGCGATGCCGCGCAGGCCGAGTCCCGAGAGTTCGTCCAGCACCTTTCGGTACAGAAATGATGAGGTCGGCACGCCATGCAGGCAGACCACCGGCTCGCCAGAGCCGGACTCCGACACAAAGCTCCCCACTCCGCCGGCTTCGAAGGTGCGACCGCCCGCACGCCAGTGCTCGACGATCTCAGCGCTGGTCGGTGCTCCTGTTGACGCGTTCACCGGGCGAACGTAACAGACGGCAATGGCCCCGGGGGATCAGCGGGCCGGGCCGTCAGTCGGTCTGTCGTGTGCGGTTTCTGCGTTTTTTCGGCGGGATCCGGACGGTCCGGTGTACGACCTTCCTGTTGCCGGCCCGGTCACGCAGCACAATTCGGAGTACGGCCCTTCCCGCCCGCGTGCCTTTGGCGATCGGCAGTCTGACCTTCCGTGTGCCTTTGGCCATGGTGCCTCTGCGCTTTCGCGAGAGCAACCTTCCGCCTCGCAGTAGGCGGGCGTCGGCACTCACCCTCTCGCCGGCTTCGAGGGTTACGACCGCGACGCGACGGCCTCCCTTTTCGCGTGAGACCCTCACCCTCTTCACTTTCGACGAGACGACCGAATCGGCGGCTTTCACCTCTTCCGGCATGCCGGCGAGTCCGACGTCGACCGTGCCCTTGAATCCCTTGGTGACGTTGCCGGTCAGCGGCACGACCATGGCCGGGTCGTAGATGTGGTCGTTGGCATTGGTCACGAACGGGTTCTCGTTCCGCGCATATGCTGGAGTGGCGAGCGCGGCGTCGATATCGCTGTCTTTGAAGAAGACCTGGGTGCTGAATTCGTAGGTGGTTGAACCGCCGTCAGTCACCCGGAATTTCAGGTGGATGTGGATTGTCCGACCCGGGTACCAGCCCGGAAAGATGGTGGTGAAGGTGACCTGTCCGTTCGAGTCGGTCATCTGGTAGCCGCGCAGAAATGTCTGCCCGACCGTGTTGTTCGGGGAAACGTCGGAGTACTTGCCCTGGGCGTCGCACTGCCACATGTCCACGGTTGCCCCGCTGAAAGGATCGCAGTTGGCGTCGGCACTGAAAAGGTTGATCGTCAGGGTCGTCCTGATGCCGTCCTTGGAGGCCCGGACGTCAGAGCGGTCGAGCAGTTCATCGACGAAGTAAGGGCCCTCGGGCATCGACGGAGTGAGCACGCAGCTTGCGGCATCCGCCGGTGCCGGGCCGACGACTCCGCGGGAGTCATCTCCGGTGAGTCCCGGTACGCCGAGCGCGCTCGTTGTGGCAACCCCGGCTCCTGCGAGGCCGGCCGCTGCCAGCGCCTGCCGGCGAGTGAGCCTTCCCTGATGTTTCGGACGATCGGTCACTTTTGTCGATTCAGATGCTGACTTTCGGGAACAACGATACCGGGCCAAAGTTTCTCTGAGCCGACCCTCCCCGCTCCCGTATGTGCGACCGCCCCGGGCCGGATCAGTTCCCGGTCGCTGCCGCCGCCAGCACCTCAGCCAGGGCGTCGTGGAAGATCCTGACGTGCTCGGATCCGAACACGAGGGGCGGCCTGATCTTGAGCACGTTGTCATCGGGTCCGGTAGTCCCGACCAGGATCCCGCGCTCGCGGAGTCCGTTCGTGACCAGATCCGCGAGGCCCGGATCGGGTCGGGGCGAGGAGGTGTCGTCGTGAATCAGCTCGACGCCGATCATCAGGCCATGGCCACGTACTTCTCCTACCGCCGCGTAGCGGTCGGCCAGCCGCTCGATTCCGGCCCGAAGTTCCGATCCGACCCGGCCGACCCGGCCGATCAGCTGGTCATCTGCGATGACGTCAAGCACCGTGAGGGCGGCTACGGCCCCGGGCGGGTTGCCGCCGAAAGTGCTGAAGAACTCTCCCTCGCCGGCGAAGCGGTCCGCGATCTCGCTGCGCGTGACCAGAGCGGCGACCGGGTAGCCGTTGCCCATCGGCTTGCCCATGGTGACGATGTCGGGCGCGATCCCCGCTGCCGCGAACGACCACAGGTGTTCGCCGCTGCGCCCGTGTCCGGCCTGGACCTCATCGGCCACGTACAGGCCCCCGGCCTCATGTGTGAGGCGGACGACCTCCTCCAGATAGGGCCGCCCCGCAGGGTAGATGCCGTCGCTGGTGAAGGCACCGTCGACCAGAACGGCCGCGGGCTGCACGCCCCGGTTTGCGAGTCGCTCGACCGCCGCGGCGAATCCCGCGATCGGATCCTCGTCGGATCCACGCGGGGGCGGGAAGGTCTCTACGTGGTCCGGCTTCGGGGCGCTCGAGGCCTCGGGTGAGAGGTCGGCGATCGCGGCGGTGATCCCGTGGTAGGCGTATTCGGAGGAAAGCCCACCGCCGTTGCCGGTGTCGGACCTCGCCAGGCGCCAGGCGAGGTCGTTGGCCTCGCTGCCGGAGTTGACCATCATCACGGTGTCGAGGCCGGAGCCCTCTGGCATCGAGGCGACGAGTCGCTCGCCCAACTCGATCACCGCCTCATGCAGGTAGCGCATGTTCGTGTTCAGCGCCCGGGCCTGCCGGCTCGTCGCCTCGACGACGCGCGGGTGGGAATGGCCGACGACGGGAACGTTGTTGTAGCAGTCGAGATAGCGGCGACCGTCGGCGTCGGACATCCAGACGCCGTCTCCCTCGACCAGATGTATGGGCCGCTCATAGCTGGGGGCCATCAGC
>JBGUDX010000187.1:0-3349 GCA_041821645.1 Acidobacteriota bacterium | reverse complement strand
GGATGCGCTCGATGTAGAGGGTGAAGCCGGCCGCGGCATGATCGGCGCCGAAGCGGCGCATCAGGCCGTCATAGCGGCCGCCACCGCCGATGATCTCGCCGAGCGAAGGATCGTAGACCTCGAGCGTGGAGCCGCTGTAGTAGCCGAGTTCGCGCATCAGGCCGAGATCAACCTGAACCCGCCCGGCCCGGTCTCTGGCCGAGATCGCGGCATAGGTCGCCTCCAGCCGGTCGAGGCGCTCGCCGAACAGCCCGCCGCCGAGGTCCCTGGCGGTGGCGATCACCTCGGGCCCACCGCGAAGCTGGATCATCGCCAGCAGCGATTCGGCATCGTCGTCGCTGAGTGCGCTCTCGCCGAGCGCGGTCTCGATCCCGACGATGTCGTGCCTGGCGAGCAGCCCGGTCGTCGCTTCCAGCAGAGGCTCGTCGCCGCCTAAATCAGTCAGCAGGCTTTCCCACAGCCCGGCTTCACCCAGGCCGATCCGTGCCTGTCCCAGGCCGACCGAGTCGAGGGTCTCGCCGAGCACCTCCACGACCTCCGCGGTTCCCTCGGCCCCCTCCGCGCCGATCAGCTCGATCCCGGCCTGGCCGAACTCGCGCAGTTCGGCCCGCTGAGGGGTCACCGCGCGATAGGCATTGGCCAGATAGCTGAGCCGGAAAGGGGGATCGAGGTCTCCGAACCGGGCGGCCACCAGCCGGGCGATCGGGATCGTCATGTCGGTTCTGAGTGCCAAGAGCTCACCGCGGTCGTCGAAGAACCGGTATGCGGCGTCGGCTCCGCTGCCCCCGCCTCGTTCTATGACTTCGGCGTACTCGATGGTCGGCGTCCTCACCTCGCGAAAGCCGAACCGTTCGAAGGCACCGAGCAACGTCGACTGAAGCCGGCGCATCTCAGCCATCTCCTCGGGAAGCACGTCCCGGGTGCCTGGTGGAATCGGGTGGATCAACGGGACTCTCCCTAGTCGTCTACACGCTTGATGTGGGCCCCGAGCGACTGCAGGCGGGAGTCGATGTCTTCATACCCACGGTCTATCTGGCGGATGTTGCCGATTTCGGACTCACCTTCAGCCGCCAGCGCGGCAATCAGCATCGCCATTCCGGCGCGGATGTCGGGGCTGTCAACCCGCTCGCCGTGCAGCCTGTTGGGCCCGCTGACGATCGCCCGGTGCGGGTCGCAGAGGGTGATTCTCGCCCCCATGGCGACCAGCTTGTCGACGAAGAAGAGGCGGTTCTCGAACATCTTCTCGAAGATCAGGATCTCGCCTTCGGCCTGGGTGGCCAGGGCGAGCGCGATCGAGGTCAGGTCGGCCGGGAAGGCGGGCCAGGGGCCGTCTTCGATCTTCGGGATCGCTCCACCGACGTCGGACTGGACCCGGAGGTTCTGGGCCGGCGGCACGATCACGTCCCTTCCTTCGACCACCGATTGGAAGCCGAGTCGCCGGAACTGGCGCCGAATCATGACCAGGTCGTTCGGCTCGATCCCCCTGACCCTCAGCTCTCCTCCCGTCGCTGCGGCCAGTGCCATGAAGCTGGCGATCTCGATGTGGTCGGGGGTCACCTCGTGCTCGGCACCGCCGAGCCTGTCCCGGCCGGTTACGGTCATCACGTTCGAGCCGATCCCGGAGATCGGCGCCCCCATCTTTACGAGCAGGCGGGCAAGGTCCTGGACGTGCGGTTCGGAAGCGGCGTTGACTATCACGGTTTCGCCTGGGGTCAGCGCGGCTGCCATCAGCGCGTTCTCGGTTCCCATCACCGAGGGCTCGTCCATGAAGATCTCGCAGGCCTGCAGGCCTCCGGGGGGTGCGTTCAGCTCGATCCAGCGGCGGCCACCGATCCTCGCGCCGAGCTCCCGAAACGCGTCAAGGTGGGCGTCGAGGCGGCGGCGGCCGATGAAGTCGCCGCCGGGCGGCGGCATCTGGGCCTCACCGAATCGCGCCAGAAGCGGGCCGGCCAGGAGAAAGGAGGCCCGTATCGCGGCCGAGAGCTCCCGGTCGATCCTGGTGTCGGACACGTTCGCCGCACACAGTTTCACCGTGTTGTCAGCGGTCCATTCGACCTCGACCCCGAGGTTCTCGAGCAGGGCGATCTGGGCCTCGGTGTCGCGGATCCGGGGTACGTTGCCGATCACCACGTCCTCTTCGGTGAGCAGGCAGGCAGCCAGAATCGGAAGGGCCGCATTCTTGTTTCCGGCAGCGGTGATCTCTCCCGAGAGTGGCACCCCGCCCTGTATGACGAACTTCTCCATTGGATTTATCCCCGCGTGTAGACGGTTTCTTCTGACCGGGCCCGGGGCAAATCGACCCGACCGGAAGCCGGACTAGGGTAACACCGCAGATGAGTCGAACTTCCCCACGCCCCGGACGGGGCGCTACATCCCGGACGAGCCGCGGGCTGAAGGTGTTGCTCGGCCTTATGGCCGCTCTGCTGGTGGTCCTGGTCCTGAACGCGATCGCGCTCAACAACGAGACCGAACCGGCCTCGGTCCCGGCCGAAGGAATGCGTCTGGTCGAAACCACCTCGGGACCGCTGCAGGTTCTCGACACTGGCCCGGTCGCGGATCCCGACGCGATTCCGATCGTCCTGGTGCACGGCACCGGCGGAGCGATCAACTGGTGGGACGAGGTGATTCCGCTGCTCGCCGCCGAACACCGGGTCGTGGCGATCGACATGCTGGGCTACGGAGGTTCATCCAAGCCCGAGTCCGATTACTCGGTCGAAACCCAGGCCGGGCTGATCAGCCAGGTGCTCGCCCGGCTCGGCATTGACCGCGCAGCGGTCGCCGGCCACTCCCTGGGCGGAGACGTCGTCACCGCCCTCGCCGTCAATTCACCGGACCTCGTTGAGGGAGTCATCCTGATCGACGCGGCTCCCGACACGTCGTTCGGTGGCCTCAGCGGCAGTGCCAAGGCGATCAAGATCCCGTTGTTCGGGCAGGCCCTGTGGCGGCTCACGCCCGACTCCCTGATCCGCAAGAACCTCGAGCAGGCCTTCGTGCCGGGGTTCGACGTGCCCGACAAGTTCGTCGATGACGTGCGCGCGATGACCTTTCCCGCCTACCGGAAGTCACTCGATTCGTCCGGTGATTTCACCGACGGAGACCCGCTCAACGAGCAACTGGCGAAGACCGGAGGTCCGCTGCTGGTCATCTTCGGGGAAGAGGACGAGTTCTTCCCGGCACGGGAGACGATCAGCGCATTCGCCACGGTTCCCGGGGTCGAGACCCTGCTCCTACCCGGGGTCGGTCACTCCCCCCAGGTGGAGGTACCAGAGCGAACCGCCGCGGCGATCGGACGTTTCACCGCGGGCCTCACTCCCCCCGAGGGCCCGTCAACTACGACCGGTGCTGACAG
>JBGUDX010000186.1:0-3391 GCA_041821645.1 Acidobacteriota bacterium | reverse complement strand
CATCGGTTTGGTCAGTTTCCAGCTCTTGCTGGCCTTGAGCTCGTTGATCTCGCGCTCCAGGGTCTCGTTGATCAGGTGGCCGGCGCCGGCCATCGTCCGGGCGGCCGACGCCTCGGCTTCGGCCCGGCGGGCCCGGTCTTCCCAGGCGGTCTCGCCCTCCGGAGCCGGCAGCAGGTGCTCCCACTTCTTGGCGAACTTGATGTGGGCCTGGACCCAGGTGTCGAGCTCGCTGATCAACTCGATCGAGTGATGGTGGATCACCTTCAGGTCGGCGGTGACCACTTTCTTGCCCACGTCCCGCGCCTGCTGGCAGATGTCGAAGTCATACCCGTGCAGGGCGCCGCCGGTCATCTCGTCAAAGCGCAGGTTCTGGATCGCCCAGGGGCTGAAGGCCATGACGAAGCCGTCGATCATGTCCACCTCGCCGATGTTGGCGTAGGACGGCGTCTCGGTGGCCAGCCAGGTCAGCGCCGGGATCTCACCGCCGCCGAGTTCCTCGTAGTGGTGGGAGAAAGAGGCCCAGGTGACCGCGCCCTCCCACCAGGCGATGCTGCGGATCCCGACCGCCCCGGCGCAGCCGACCAGGGCCACGTCTTCCCCGGCCATCGCCTCGCGGATCTTCGGGATGAACTCGGGATCGATGATCTGGGCGTCCTGGTGGATCATCACCAGGAACTCGAGATCGTCGAGCTTGGCCGCCTGCTCGAGGACGAGATTGTAGCTCCGGAAAACGGTTCCGGCACTGGCGAACCCCATCAGTTTGGTGTCGGGTTCAGAGGCGAGTTCGATCCCCGGCAGAGCGTATTTCTCGTACTTCTCCGGCGAGGTGATTGCACATCCGATGGCTACCACGGAGGCGCAAGATATCCGAGTGAGGCAGGTCGGGGCCGCTCGACCCCGGGCCGGGTTCAGTTGCGGCGGGCGACGACCACGTTGTGCGCACAGAGCCGACGGGCCCCGGGAGTGTGTTCGATCAGGCGCTCCATCCGGCCGGCCGCTCCCAGCAATCCCGGCGGGACGAACTCGGGCACGAATCCGAGTTGCCGGACCGAGACCAGCCTCGCCCCGGCGGTGACCAGTCCGGCAACCAGTTCGGCCTCCGGCACGAGCCGCTCCGAGCCGTCGTCCTGTGGCACCCTCGCCATCAGGTTCTTCCAGTACGGATTTCGCGGATTGTGGTCCCAGACCAGGACCAGGCCGCCCGGCCGGGTGACCCTGACCATCTCTGCCAGCGACTCCCGAACCATTTCCGGTTCGGCGATGTGGTGCATGACCGCGACGCACATCGTCAGATCGAAGGATGCGTCCTCGAACGGGAGCGCGGTCGCCGACCCCTGTCTGGCCTCGATCCGGGGATCCCGCTCGCGCAGGCGATCCAGCATGCCATCTGACGGGTCGACTCCGGAGACCTCGAAACCGTGATCGACGAGCCGGGACGCCAGCACCCCGGTGCCACAGCCGACATCCAGGACCGAACCGGACTCGAGCAACCTGCTCACGAACGCGACCCTCTTCGCCAGGTAATGCTCGACCACGTGGGTCGGGAGCGAGTCGTCGTACTCGCCGGCGATCTCGTCGAAGTGCGCCTCCTGGCTACGCAACCGATGCCCGGCCGTGGCCGCCGGCGGCCGGAGCCGCTCTGTCCAGACGATCATTCACGCGACGAACCCTGTCAAGATTGGCCCGCGATGGGAGCCCCGACCACCACCGAGACCGACCGCTCCCGGACCGGGGAAACCCGATGAAGGTGACCGGAGAACGGGTGATGACCCCGGAGGGCGGCTTCAACCCGACCTGGCAGCGTCACGTCGCGGCCTACGCCCTGTCCGCGGAAGACCTAGGCCCTGGACCAGTACTCGATCTCGGCTGCGGCGTCGGCCACAGCTACGACCGGCTCGCGCCCCGGGATACGGTCGGCATCGACCTCGACCCCTCGGCCCTGGCCGGCCAGGAACGCGAGACGATCGCCGCCGACATGCGCGATCTTCCGCTGGACGATCACTCGTTCGAGTCGGTGCTCTCGGTCCATTCACTCGAACACGTGCCCGATCCCGGAAGCGTGCTGGATGAGGTCGCCCGGGTGCTGCGACCGGAGGGCACCGCGGTCTTCGTCACCCCGAACCGACTCACTTTTGGCCGGCCCGACGAAATCATCGACCCGTTCCACTACGTCGAGTTCGACCGGGCCGACCTGAGGGAACTGTGCCGGCACCGCTTCGCCGAGGTCGAGCTCCGGGGGGTATTCGGTTCCGACCGCTACATGACCCTGTTCGACCGCGAGAGGGCGACCCTGGAGCGGCTGCTCCGGCTGGATCCGCTGCGCCTTCGCCGCCTCGTCCCGATGAAGGCCCGCCAGCGACTGTACGACCGGATGCTGAATCACTTCCGGGCCGACGCCGGTCCCGAAGCGGCGGCGATCGAACCGGAGGACTTTCATCTCGGGAACGATGACCTGGATGACTCGCTGGACCTGGTCGCGATATGCAGGGTGCCGATCGCCCCGTCGGCCCGGAACGGCGCCGGCGACCGGCGTCGCGGCAGCCGCGGCCCGGCCGGCCAGACCAGCCCGCCCGACTGGCCCGGCAGCGAGGCGACCGCATGCGTCTGGTGCCGCGAGCCGCTGGGACCAGGCGCCGAGCGGCGACCGGGGCGCACTTTCTGCACGCGCTGCGGGACCGGCACCACCGACCCGGTACCGACACAGTCAGCGCTCGATGCCGCCTATGGCGACTGGTACTGGCCGGCCGATGACTCGCGGTTCAGCCTGGTCGGCGACCACCTGCTGCGCCGCTCGCGAGCCTCGATGGCCGACCGGATCGACGCGATCGCGCCACCTGGCCAGGTGCTCGACGTCGGCGCCGGGGAAGGCACCCTGATCGAGGCGCTCGAATCGAGGGGCCGGTCGGCTCGTGGGCTCGAGCGGGACTCGGACCGGCCCGAAATCGAGAACCTGCCGATCGGGCGGGTCGAGGGTTCGTTCGCAGCAGTCGTCTTCTGGCACTCGCTCGAGCATCTGGGCGACCCGAGGGAAGCGGTGGAATCGGCCGCACGGCTGCTGGAGCCGGGCGGGTTCATCGTGATCGCGGTCCCCGACGTCAGCAGCCTCCAGGCCGCCGTCTTCGGCGACAGGTGGCTCCATCTGGATCTTCCCCGCCACCTGGTTCATCTGACCGGCGACGGCCTGGCCGAGGGGCTGACCGAGGCCGGTTTCACGGTCCGGCGGGTGTCCCGGACGCGCGCCGGACAGGTGGTCATCGGCTGGCTTGACGGATTGGTCGGCCGGCTTCCGGGCGACCTGAATCTCTACCAGTCGCTTCGCCGCAGGTCGGCCCGGAAGATCGAGGTCGGCCCGGCCGCCAGGGCTGCCGCGGTAGCGGCCGGCGTTGTTCTT
>JBGUDX010000185.1:0-3404 GCA_041821645.1 Acidobacteriota bacterium | reverse complement strand
GATCTTCGCCCGGATCTGATCCTCGGAACCTCGATCGGCGCGATCAACGGGGCGCTGTTCGCGGCGGACCCGACCGAAGGCGGGGCCGGGCGTCTGGAGCGTTTCTGGCGCGAACTCGGTAGCGAGTCCGTATTCGGCAGCGGGCTGGTCGAGCAGATGAAGACGCTGGCCCGCGGGCGCACTCACCTGCATGGGAACGAGCGTCTGCGGCGGACGCTGACGGCGGCCCTTCCGGCCCGCTTCTCGGAACTCGAGGTGCGGTTCGAGTGTGTTGCGGCGAGTATCGAACGGTCTGCGGCCCACTGGTTCTCCGAGGGCCCGCTGATCGACCCCCTGCTCGCCTCCTCGGCGGTCCCGGGCCTGCTGCCGGCGGTCGAGATCGAAGGAGAGCACTTCCTCGACGGCGGCCTGGTACACAGCATCCCGGTCGGCCGGGCGGTCGAACTCGGAGCACAGGAGATCTACGTGCTGCACGTGGGCCGCGTCGACTCCCCGCTGGCGGCACCGAGGAACCCCCTCCAGGTCGGTCTCGTAGCGTTCGAGATTTCGCGGCGCCATCGATTCATCGGGGAAATGGAGCGACTCCCCGAAGGGATCGAGGTCAGGGTGCTTCCGACCGGCAGCGAGGGGCCGCGATTCAATGACAGCTCCCAGCTTCGCTACTGGGACGTGGCCGCGGTCGGCGACCGGATCGAGGCGGCCCGGGAAGCTACCAGCGCGTTGCTCGAGGATCTGGCCTGATGCCGCCCCGCTGGTTGCGGCGCATCCTGATCGCACCGCTGATCCTGGTGATCTGCGTCGCGGTCCTGGTCTCGATGCCGCTGATCCTGGTGGCCGCAGCCGCCGCTTCCCTGTGGGTGCCCGGGCGCTGGCGTCCACTGAGACTGCTCCTGGTCGGGATCGTCTACCTCGCCCTTGAAACCATCGCGCTGATCGCTCTGTTTCTGCTCTGGCTCTTCTCGGGGTTCGGGCTCTGGCTGGATCGGCCCTGGTTTGTCGAGGCTCACTATCGGCTCCTGAAGTGGGTACTGCGGCTGCTCATCGGTACCGCCCGGCGCGCATTCAACCTGCGGTCCGAATCCGAGATCGAGACCATCCCGGGGTCAGGAGAGGCGCCACGGCTGGTGCTCTGCCGCCACGCCGGCCCGGGTGACTCGTTCCTGCTGATCCACGGCCTCCTGGTTGACGAAGACCGTCGCCCCAGGATCGTGCTCAAGGAAACGCTGCAGTGGGAGCCGATGATCGACGTCGTCCTCAACCGCCTGCCGTCACAGTTCGTCTCGCCCGGCGGAAACAGCCGGCAGCGCACAATCGACTCAATCGGCGAACTCGCGGCCGGCCTCGGCCAACGCGACGCGCTCGTGATCTTTCCCGAAGGGGGCAATTACACGGACCGTCGGCGGCTGCGTTCGATCAGCAAGCTCGAGGAACGCGGCGAGAGGGATCTGGCCGAGCGGGCCAGGGCGATGCGCAACGTGATCGCGCCACGGCCCGGCGGTACCGTGGCCGCGATCGACAGCGCCCCGGACGAAACCGTCGTGGCGTTCGTTGCTCACACCGGACTCGAAGATCTGAGTACGGCGGTGGATCTCTGGCGGGGACTGCCTATGGACGCCGCCGTCTGCACCAGTAGTTGGGAGATTCCGATCAGCGAGATTCCGGCCGACTACGACGAGCGGGTCGACTGGCTCTTCGGCCAGTTCGCCCGGATCGACCGCTGGATCGAGGCACGGCGGACGACGGGCCATAGCCAGCCCGGTGCCGGCCCGGTCCAGAGGTCGAGTTCAGTCGCCGGACTCGGTCCGGCAGGCGGCGATTCGGCCCAGCGGCCGACTTCAGGCGACCAGCTTGTCGAGTAGCAGCGAGTAGAGCAATATGACGATCGCCTGACCGATGCCGACCCAGATCGCGAGTTTCACCTTCGGAAGCCCCATTGCGACGCCGGAGATGGCGCTGGCGAAACCGCCGATCGTCATCGGTCCGATCAGTCCCAGTCCCGGGGCGCCGAAGCGGTCAACTATGCCGCGCGCTCTGCTGGACTTCTCTCTGTCGGAATCGCCCTTCTCCTCCGGATCACCTTTTTTGGGCAAAACCCGGCGGTAAAGCCGCCGTACGGCCGGCATGATCCGGTCACCGACGAAAACCATCGCCACAGTACCCCCGATGCTGCCAACGAACGCCGCGATCCCGATTGCCGCGGGGCCGAGATCGAAACCGTAACCGAGTGGTATCCCCACATACATGTTGAACACGGACACCACCGCAACCACGATTACTCCAAAGATCTGTTTCACCGGTTGCCCTTCCCTCGCTTCGGTTACCCGCTCAGCCCGATCCCACAAGCTGCGTCACCGCCATTCTACGCCCGCCCTCCCCGGTCACTCTGGCCGGGCCCTGCCGGGTCGGGCGTTGCGAGCGTCCCGAGCCTTGCCGCGTTGACCACCGCCCCGGCGAGCACCGCGAGGTTCGAAACGTAGAGCCATACCAGGAAGACGACGAAGCCGGCGAGACTGCCGTAGATGAGGCTGAAGCTGGTCAGATTGGACACGAAGATCGCGAACAGGCCGGAGGCGACCAGCCAGCAGGCGATCGCGACCAGCGCACCCGGAAGCACTTTCCGGATGCCGGCCCGCCGCATCTCCTCCGAGGACAGATAGAGGATCGTCAGCATCGAGACTCCGACGATTCCCAGCAGCGGCCAGCGCAGGATTTCGAACAGCTCCCGGCCGCCGTCGGAAATGCCGATCGCCTGTGCAACCGCGACCGCGATCGGCCCGGTGATCAACAGGGTCAGCAGGGCCAGCGGCAGCAGGATGATCATCGCCCCGACCAGCAGCATCGCGAGTGGTCGGCTGCGCCAGAATGGCTCGCGCCCCGGCCGCTGGCCCTGGATGCGATCCGAGGCACGGCCGAACGCGGCTACGTAGCGCGAAGCCGAGAACAGGGAGATGGCCGCACTCACCAGCAGGACGACCCCGCTCAGGCTCTTGTCGGCGGCCAGCGAGTTGACCGGCTCGGTGAAGGTGACGGAAACCGACTCCGGCGCCACATCGTTGATTATCTGCAATACCGAGTCTGCGGCGCCATCACCCGCGATCAGGGCAACCACGGCGACTACCAGGGCAATCCCGGGGAAAAGGGACAGCACCATGTAGTAGGTCAGCGCGGCAGCGGAATCGGTGAGCACACCGAACGGCACTGCTCGTAGTCGGGAGACAACAGGAGTCTGGTCAAACATCAGGCGGCGAGCGTACCGGCGGAACGGGCCGGGTGGTGGAATCCCGGAGCCGGCGGCAGTTTTCCGCCCTTGGCTCTAATCTTGGTCCGGCGACCACATGAGGAACCTGAACTTCGAGATTACCCGGCTCAGACCCATGTTCTCGAGCAGGGTGATGCTCGCCTCG
>JBGUDX010000184.1:0-3431 GCA_041821645.1 Acidobacteriota bacterium | reverse complement strand
AGACCGGACCCCGGCCCGGACGCCGGCCCTCTCAGTCGTCTCTTGCCCGAATGTCCCTGACCGAATCGATGTCATCCAGCTGGGCGTCGATCCAGTCTCCGGGTGTGCGGGAGACGATTTCCCTGCGCAGGCCGTCTGCCCGCTCGCGCCGCTCCTCGGAAGGCATGGTCAGAGCCCGGTAGATGGCGTCGGCCTGATCCTGGATGTCGAACGGATTGACCGTCAGCACGTACTCCTTGAGCTCGTCATGTGAGCCGGTGTTCTCGGAGAGCATGACCACGCCGTTGCGGACGTTGATCGACGGCGCCTCCTTGGCGACGAGGTTCATGCCGTCGAAGATCGCGTTGACCATCAGCAGGTCATAGTGTTTGTAGCGGGCAACCGCCTCATCGAAATCCTCATAGACCCGGAGGTCGATCGGCATCCAGTCGGTGGTGCCGTGACGGTGATTGACCACGGCCACCAGGGCCTCGATCCGCTCCAGGTACTCGGCGTATTCCGGCACGTCCTGGCGGGACGGCTGGAGGTGGGCGATGAACGTGACCTTTTCGCGGAACTCGGGGTGCGCGGTGAGGAAGGTGTCGAACGCGGTGAACCCGCGCAGTACGTTCTTGGACAGGTCGGCCCGGTCCACCCGGAGGATCATGTGCTCGCGGCGCCGGCTGAGGATCTCCTCCTCGGCGGTCGCCACCTGGGGTGAATCGGCGGCCCGCTTCAGCCGGTCCGCGTCGATCGGCAGGGGGTAGGCCCTGGCCCGGGTGCGGCCACCGGGGTGATCGACGGTGAGCTTGTCGTAATCGACCTCATAGCCCATGAGACGCTGGCAGCAGGCGAGGAAGTTGGTGCAGTAGGGGGTGGTGTGGAAGCCGATGATGTCGTTGGACAGCATCCCGTCGAAGATCGCGTTCCTGATCCTGGTCGGGAGTACCCGCCATGCGTCCGGCTGAGTCCAGGGGATGTGGACGAAGTGGTAGAGCAGGGCATCGGGACGGGCCCGGCGGATCTTCTCCGGGGCCGTATACAGGTGGTAATCGTGCAGCATCACCAGCGGCCTTTCGCGGTCCTCGATCTGCTCGACCACGACTTTCGCGATGTCGGCGTTCACGACCTCATAGCCGTCATACCACGCCTCTATCTCGGCCATGCGGATATCGGGCGCGTTCGAGAGATCCCACAGGTAGTGCTGGATGAACCAGAGGATCGGGTTGGCGATCACGTTGTAGAAGCGGTCGTAGGCATCGCCGTCGCTTTCGACCATCAGCACCCTGTAGGAGACTTCGTTGATCTCCAGATCGAGCGGCTGGTGGTCGTTCTCATCGGTGACGGCGACGTCCTCGGCAGTCATCGCCGAGGCGATCCAGAGGGCGTCCCGGTTGGCGACCAGACCCGATAGCGCGGTCACCAGCCCGCCCCCACCGCGGGTCAGGGTCCTTTCGCCGTGGGCGTCGAGCTCGAACTGGGCCGGGCCACGGTTCGAGACGATGATCAGAGACTGATCGGCGTGATGCCCGGTCATTTCGTTCCGGCTCCCGGGCCCGGGAGCCGGGCCGTCTGGTGTCGATCTGCCTTCACAGCCTGATCCTATGGCCCCGGGCGCCGCGCCACCATCGACTATCGGATCTGGACCGAAGTGGGCCTGTCCTCGAGTGTCACTTCGATCACCTCGCGCTTTCCGTCCCGGACCACCTCTAGTTCGACCGTTTTCCCGGGTTCGAGCGAGCTGATGATCCGGCCGAGATCTTCGGCCTGGTCGACCTCTTTCCCGTCGGCCGAGACGATCACGTCACCCCCGGTCTCGAACTGGCGGCCCTGAAACCTGATTCGGTCCTCACCGCCGCGCAGGCCCGCCTGGTCAGCCGGCCCGCCTTCGACGACCTCGGCCACGATCGCCCCGCGATCGGCATCGATGTCGAGTTTCTGGGCGAGCTGCGGGTAGAGCGGCTGGGTGCTCACACCGATGTAGGCGTAGCTCGGCTCGCCGTCTTCGCGGAGCTGCCCGACCGACCGTTTGATCGAGTTCACCGGCACGCCGAAGCCGACGCCGTCACTCGACCCGGAACCACTGCTCATCTGCTGGCTGATCCCGATCACATCGCCGTCTCCGTCGAGCATCGGACCGCCCGAGTTCCCGGGATTTATCGAAGCGTCGGTCTGGATCGCGCCCTCGATCTGGAAATCGGTCAATGACATCACCGAGCGGCCGGTCTGGGAGACCACGCCGGTTGAGAGCGAATAATCCTGGCCGAACGGGCTGCCGATAACCGCTATCGGCTGACCGACCACCACCTTGTCGCTGTCGGCGAGCCCGACCGGCTCGAGCTCGACTTTGCTGGTATCCACCCGGAGCAGCCCGACGTCGGCAAACGGATCAAACCCGACCACTTTGGCCGGGAGGACGTTGCCGTCGCCAAACTCGACGTATACCTGTGACGCGGCCACCCGGTCGTCGCCCTCGCCGTTCGAGATGACATGGGCGTTGGTGACGATTTCGCCGTCGTCACTGAGTACGAAACCGGAACCGCCCGCGGCCTGCGGGCCGAACGGGCCGGCCGAATCTCCGTTGAATATCGACCGCACCGAGACCACGCCGGGCACGGCCTTCTTGTAGACCTTTGACGGACTGAACTCCGAACCATCCGGGGAGAGGATCACCGGTTTGGTGGGATCCGATGACGAATTCCCACCCGAGTCGGACTCGGAGCCGCTGTCGGTTCCGCATCCGGCGAAGGTCAGGACCGCGACGACCGCCAGGAGCAGAACCGGCGACCAGCAAAACCGGCCACGGCACGTCCCGGCCGGGACCGGATCCGGTTCGCTGCGCCCGGACGGCGCGCTTCGGGAGTGCTGAAGTCTCGGAATCTCGTTCGACATCGAGGATCCAGATTACGGCATGGCGGATGCCGGTCCGGGCCCAGCCGTCTCCGCCGGCGGCATTCGGCCGGGTCTTCAGGCGAGCTGGTCGTGGCCGCGCACCGGTGGTACCACGTGGCCGTCCGAGATCACTTCGACCCCGGCGTGCCCGGCCGCGGTGCGCCCGATCACAGTGAGCTGTGACCCGGCTTTGCCGGCCGCTTCGACGGCGGAGTCGAGCCGAGATTCCGGGAGGGCCATCGCGAGTTCGTAGTCCTCGCCCCCTCCCAAAACGAACTCGGCCGGGGACCGCCCCGCGGCAGCGGCAACCGCGGCAACGCCGGCCGCCACCGGCAGCAGGTCGGCATCGATCTCAATCCCGACGGCCGAGGACCTTGCGAGGTGCCCGAGGTCGGTGACCAGCCCGTCACTCAGGTCGATCATGGCCGTGGCGCCGGCGCGGCCGAGGGCAGAGCCGGTCTGGAGCAACGGTTCCGGAGCAAGCTGACGGGCGATCAGTTTCCGCCTGATCCGGTCGCCCAGTCCGTCGACCGCCGGGCCGGCCCCTTCCCGGCCGTCCC
>JBGUDX010000183.1:0-3433 GCA_041821645.1 Acidobacteriota bacterium | reverse complement strand
AGTAGTGCCGCGGCGGCAATGTCGCCCCGCCGGTCACCACGCTCCAGGGCCAGCAGGGCCGCAATGCCACAGGCGATCGAGAGCAGGATGATGAATCCGTTGCCGCGGAGCACGTGAAGGTGGTCGGACCCGAACACGAGCAGTACCAGGCAGGGCGCCAGCGCCACTGTGCGCCCGACTCGCCGCGCCATCCAGACGAACAGCAGCCCGACCGTCACCCAGAGCGTGACCAGGGTCAGCACCCGGTAAGGCAGGTAGGCCAGCCCGAACAGCTCCAGCATCACCTTGTAGACGGCCCGCGGGAAGAGCAGCAGGTGACCGCCGTGGGTCTGGAGGGCGGTGTGCAGGTCGATCCCGGGTGAGGCGACGATCAGGACCATCTCGTCTCCGCTGAACGTGGTGTCCCGGCCGAACCAGAGCACCAGGATGCCGGACAGCAGCATCGCCACCAGGAGCAGCCCCTCGGCCACCCTGGGCCGCTCGATCAGATCAATCGTTCGATCAACCACTCCGGCGGCCGACGCGTCATTTCCCTGCTCCGGCATTCAGCCGGCTCCTGCGTCTCGGCCGCCCGCGGTCAAAGTGCCTCGGCGATTCGCGGAGCCTCCCGCCGGAAGACGTACACGGCCGATATGCAGGTCGCGACGTAGATCGCCGCGGCGGGCAACAGATGCACCAAGCCGCCTGCCGCTTCAACCGCCCCCGGGGCGCTCGGGTCGATCACCCAGTGCCGCGCCTGCGCGAAGATCGGTGTCAGCGGGTTGAGCATGATCAGGTCTATGTACTGCTCGGGCACTATCTCGAGCGGATAAAGCACCGGAGTCGCGTAGAAAAGCGCGGTAACCGCGACCGACCAGATTATGCCGACGTCGCGATACCTGACGTAAAGCGATGACAGCAGCATCGCCAGCGCGAGGGTCAGGATGAACAGGGCCAGGACTATCAGCGGGAACAGCAGCCAGGTCCACAGCACCGGAACGCCGAAGGCGACGATGAAAATCAGCACCGCGACCAGGTTGAAGCCGAAGTTGAACAGGCCGGTCATCACGGTCGCGAGCGGGATCACCAGCCGCGGAAAGTGTGTCTTTCGCACGATCGATTCCTGGTTCACCACCGAGGCGACCGACGCCATGGTCGATTCCTGGACGAACGAGATCATCACGATGTTGAACAGCAGCAGCACCGGGTAGTACTGGACCTGTGAACCGATCCGGAAGATCTTGGTGAATACGAAAAGCAGGACCGCGAACAGCAACAGCGGCCGGATCAACGACCAGACGTAGCCCAGGGCGGTGCCGAAGTAGGTCTTCCTGAAGTCGTTGACCGAAATCAGGAAGAGCAGGTCGAAGAAACGCTTCCAGCCGCCACCGGTCGCCGACGGTCCGCCGACCTCTTTCAACCCGGTTTCCTGCCCGTCCGCCGGCATCACTCGCCCGTTTCCGGAAGGGAGACCTCGATGCCTTCGACCAGCGAGACCGCGCCGGGACTCAACTCGGTGCCGAACACGACGAAGTCGAGGGCCCGCATGACCTGCATGCTCACATCGGTCATGCCGTCATTGCGGTAGGTCCTGCCGTTGAGAAAGTACCTTCCGGGCCGCAGCAGGTTCTGGACCTCGACCAGGACCTGCACCGTCTGGCCCGGTTCCAGCCCGTCCGGAGAGCCGGGTTCTTCGCTCAGTCTCTTGTCAAACCCGAAGATGTGGACGCCGGCCTCGTCGGTGACGACAAAGCTGAGGATCGGTGCCGGGATCTCGCGGATCGCCTCGATGACCAGCCCGATCCTGAACGGTGACCCCTGCTCGGCGTTCTCGATCCGGGTGCCGCTCTCATCCTCGATCCAGGCATCGGCCAGATGGGCGTCGTCTCCCTCGGACGAACCGCCGGCATGGAACCCGGGCCGCTCGTCTTCGTTGCGGAAGTTGGCCCGCATGTACCACTCGGCGACCTCTTCGGGCGCGCCGATCAGACTGACCTCGCCATCGTGGATCATCATCGCCCGGTGGCAGAACTTCTCGATGCTGGCCATGTCATGGGTAACCAGAACGATCGTCTTGCCCGCCTCCCGCATGTCGTGAAAGACATCGCCGCACTTCTGCTGGAACGAGGCATCGCCCACCGCGAGCACCTCGTCGATCAGCATGATGTCGGCCTCAGCCTGGACCATCACCGAGAAGGCGAGCCGGACCATCATGCCCGAGGAGTAATTCTTCAGCTTGAGCTCGACGAACTCCTCGAGGCCGGCAAACTCGATTACCGCGTGCACGATGCTCTTCGCCTCCTGCCGCGAGAGCCCGAGCATCACCGCGTTCAGAACGACGTTCTCGTAGGCGGTCATCTCCGGGTTGAACCCGACTCCGAGCTCGATGAACGGGGCGATGCGGCCGGCCGTGCGGATGCGGCCCGAGTCGGCCTGGTAGATGCTGCCGAGGATCTTCAGCAGGGTGCTCTTGCCCGACCCGTTCAGGCCGACGATGCCGAAGAACTCACCCTCATGTACGTCGAACGAAATGTCCTGTAGCGCTTCCAGCTCCCGGTACGGGTTGCGCCGGAACGGGTGGACCATGCGCTCCTTGATCGAATCGACCCGGTGCTCGGGGATGCGAAAGGTCTTGCTGACGTCACGGACCTCGACCACGACGGGACCGGCCTCGATGCCGCCGGCGGCTTCCGACACGGTCTGGTTTTCCGAGGTTTGAGATGGGTGCAATGTAAGGAGTCTCCTGCCTTCTGACGCCGTGGAAGGCTACTCGACCGCGCCCCGGATCCCGGTCATCCGGACGATCCGGGCGATCAGCTCGTCATCGAAGGCTTCGTCCCAGTCGTCCGGCCACCGGACCCTCGAGCCGGTCACCCGATCCTCGAATCCGGCGACCCGGCCGGCCGCCTCGCGCAGACCGCTGACGACTCCCTCGACGTCGGGAGCGACCGGGATCAGGTTGGGCGACACCTGTTTCAGCTTTTCGGCGGTCTTGCTGCTCCCGAAGGTCGTGGTCACCACGGCCATACCGGCCGAGGCCATCTCGATCGGAACCAGGCTCGGATGGGGCGCGTCCATCAGCGCGACTCCGAGATCGTGGCCGGCCAGAAACCGTCCATAGGATTCCTGATCGGTCCTCGGGCTGAGCAGCAGCCGGTGACCCCGTCCGAGATCGACCGCGGTCTCCGGTCCGGTCGATCCGATTCCGGCAAACCGCCACTGTTCACCGAAAACGCCCTCGGCGACCGCGATCCTCAGGGCCTCGACACCAACCTCGTACAGGTTGCGGGCGGCGTGCGCCTGGGGGCGGGCGTACAGGAGCAGGCGGGGAGAGGGGCGGTCGGCCAGTTCGCTCGCCGACGGAGGGCTCACCGGAGTGACCGCGTTGTTGAAGATCAGCGAGCGCTTGTCGCCCTGCTCCCTGCCGTCACTGAAGACCCCGATCCCCTGCTCG
>JBGUDX010000182.1:0-3458 GCA_041821645.1 Acidobacteriota bacterium | reverse complement strand
CTGCCGGCGGGTCCGGGTCCGGGCTCGGCCACGCCGTCGCCGGTGCCCAGCGCCGCGGCCAGGTAGTAACCGGTTCCGGCGCCCAGGTCGATCACCGCGCCGTCCGGCATGGTGCCGTCTGCGCGATCGGATCGCGGATCGAGCGCCCGGTCGACCGCTTCGCTGATCGCGTCGGCGACCGGCCGGAAGTGTCCGGCGCCCAGAAAGCGCTCCCGGGCCGCGACCATCGAGACCGAGTCGGCCGTGTGGGTCCCGGAATGCGGACCGAGCAGGCTGACGTAACCCTGACGGGCGATGTTGGCGGTGTGGCCGGCGCTGCAGATCAGGGCGCCCGCGTTCTCGCGGAGGTCGCCGCCGCAATTAGGGCAGACCAGGATCCTGACCAGCTCAGGCTTCAAGGGAAGCCCGGTCCGTTCCGGCCAATACTTCAGTTTGTATAGTGAGCGGGATGCCTACCTTCAAGCGATTGCTCGGTTTTCTCCGGCCCCACCGCCGGGCGCTCTGGATATCGCTGGCGTTCGCCTGGGCCGCGATGGGCATGACCGTGCTGATCCCGTTGCTGATCGGCCAGTCGGTCAACGCCATCCAGGACGGCGACAAGGACAAGCTGCTGCCTCTGGTCGGAGTGATCATCGGGGCAGCCATCCTACGGCTGGGCCTCACCATGGTGCGGCGGATCGTCGCAGGCCGGGTCTCGCTGTCGGTCGAGTTCGACCTCAGACAGCGGCTGTACGAGCACCTGCAGCGGCTCGAGCTCGGCTACTTCGACTCGCGGCAGACCGGCCAGCTGATGTCGCGGGCGACCGTCGACCTCCAGGCGATCCGGTTCTTTCTCGGATACGGCCTGATCTTCTTCTCGCAGAGCTTCCTGACCGTGCTGCTGGCCGGCGCGGTCATGTTCTGGATCAACCCCTGGCTGGCCCTGATCGCGCTGGCGCCGGCGCCGCTGGTGGTGATCACCGCAATCCGGTTCACCCGGCTCTCGCGTCCCGCGATGCAGGAGGTCCAGCAGCGGATCGCCGAACTGACCGCCGAGGCCGAGGAGAACGTGACCGGCGTCCGGGTGGTCAAGGCGTTCGCCCAGGAGGATCACCAGCTGAAGCGGTTCCAGAACTCCGTCTCGAGGCTTTTCGACCAGAGCATCGTCTCGACCAGGATCCAGGCCTTCTTCTCTCCGCTCATCGGCGCCCTTCCCCAGATCGGGACCGCCCTGGTCCTGCTCATCGGCGGCGTAGCGGTGATCAACGGCAGCCTAGACCTCGGTCAGTTCACCGCGTTCTACACCTACATGATCATGCTCTCCTCTCCGCTGCGCATGGTCGGCATGGCGCTCGGCATGGGCCAGAGAGCGATTGCGGCCGGGAACCGCCTGTTCGAGGTGCTCGACCGTGACCCCGAGATCAGCTCCCCCGAAGGCGCGCCTGCCCTGCCGGCAGGCGGCGGAAGGGTGAGCATGACATCGGTGCGGCTGCGCTACTCGCAAGCTACGCCGGAGGCGCTCAAGGGCATCGACCTCGACGTCTCGCCGGGATCGAGGATCGCGATCGTCGGTCCGTCCGGATCGGGCAAAACCAGCCTTGTCTCGTTGATCGCGAGGCTCTACGACCCGACCGGGGGCTCGGTTTCGGTTGACGGCGCCGACCTGCGCACGGTGGACGTGGAGTCGGTGAGGCGCGAGATGGCCTACGTCTCCGACGACAGCTTCCTGTTCAGCGATTCGATCGCCAACAACATCTCGTACGCCCGGGCCGATGCCGGGATGCCCGAGATCGTGCGGGCGGCCGAGCGGGCCCAGGCGGCCGGGTTCATCGGCGAACTGGCCGACGGCTACGACACCGTGGTCGGCGAGCGCGGCCTCACTCTCTCGGGTGGCCAGCGGCAGCGGGTCGCGATCGCGAGGGCACTGCTGGCCGACCCCCGGATCCTGATCCTCGACGACGCGACCTCCTCGCTCGACGCCGGCACCGAGAGAGACATCCGGACAGGCCTGGCCGAGGTGATGAAGGACCGCACCACCTTCGTGATCGGCCACCGTCTCTCGACGATCTCGCTGGCCGAAGAGATCGTGGTCATGGACGCGGGCCGGATCACCGACCGGGGCAGCCATGAGCAGTTGCTCGGGCGCTCCGGCCTTTACCGGTCGCTGGTCGTGGAGGAAGACTCCGAACGGCCGCGCTACATCGACGAGACGATCGAGGTGGCCGGATGAACCGGCGGGAGAAAAGGTTCCACGGCGAACCGGGGCGCGCCCGGAAGCTGCGCTGGGTGGCGGGGCTGCTGAGGCCGTACCGGCTGCGCATCGTCGCGACCTTCTTCGCGGTCCTCGCGGCCAGCCTGACTTCGCTGGCCCCGCCGTACCTGGCCGGCCAGGCGATCGACGCCGGCATCCTGGCCGACGACGAGGCCGCCCTGGTCCGGATCGTGCTCGCCTTCGTGCTCGTCACGATCGCGTTCGCGGTCGCCTCGTATTCCCAGACCTACCTGGTCGGCTGGATCGGGACGCGGGTACTGCAGGACCTGCGTGAGGAAGTCTTCAGACACCTCCAGAGGATGTCGATCGGCTTCTTCACCAGGAACCGCCCGGGCACCCTGATCTCGAGGATGACCAACGACATCGAGGCACTCAACCAGTTGATCAGCCAGGGCATCGTCACCCTCTTTTCCAATGCCATGACCCTGGTCGGCGTGGTCGTGGTGCTGCTACTGCTCGACTGGCGGCTCGCCCTGATCACCTTTGCCGTCCTGCCGCTGCTGTTCCTGACCGGAATGGTCTTCCGGGCCTTCTCGGCCGGCGCGTTCCGGGAGACGCGGGAGCGCATCGCCGCGATCACATCCCATCTCCAGGAAACGATCAGCGGGGTCCGGGTGGTTCGCAGTTTCGGTCAGGAAGAGCGCCACATGGCCCGGATGGAAGAACTGAACGAGGCCAACCGTGAGGCGAACATGAGGACCGTCTACCTGAATGCGAGCTACTTCCCGGCGACCGAACTGCTGACCGCGCTCGGCACCTCTGCGATCCTGCTTTACGGCGGGTACCAGGCGATCAACGGTCAGATCATGATCGGCGTGCTCGTCGCCTTCATCGGCTATCTCCAACTCTTCTTCGACCCGATCCAGCAGCTCGCCCAGTTGTACGCGACCTACCAGCAGGGCATGGCGGCGCTGGACAAGATCTTCATCCTGCTCGACACCGAGCCTGACGTGGTCGATCGTCCCGGCGCACTCGATCCCGGGCCGCTCGAGGGCCGGATCGAGTTTGACCGGGTGTCGTTCAGTTACGGGGACGGAAACGAGCCGGAGCCGGCCTGGGCCGTCCGGGAAATCGAGCTCGAGATCGAGCCGGGCCAGACCGTGGCGCTGGTCGGCAGTACCGGAGCCGGCAAGTCAACCATGGCAAAGCTGATCACCCGCTTTTACGACCCCCAGCACGGCCGGGTCCTGGTTGACGGCAGGCCCCT
>JBGUDX010000181.1:0-3463 GCA_041821645.1 Acidobacteriota bacterium | reverse complement strand
CCTTCACGATCAAGGGCTACGGCATGGGCGACGCCGGCGAGGGAATGAACATCTCGCACCAGGCCAAGAAGATGGAGGACGAGGAGCTGCTCGCCTTCCGGGATCGCTTCGGCGTTCCGCTGAGCGACGAGGAGGCGATGAGGGCCGACTTCTACAAGCCGCCCGAGGACAGCCCCGAGATCCGCTACCTGCACGAGCGCCGCAAGGCCCTGGGCGGCTACCTGCCCGCGCGCCGTCGGGATTGCGCGCCGCTCGAGATCCCCGATCTCGAGGCCCGGATGGTGCGGCCGGTGCTGTTCAGCTTCCGCACCCCAATCGAGGTCGAGATCCACGGCGACAACCTGCTCGAGCTTCGGCGGATGTCGGAACGGGTGGCGGAGGTGATGTCGGTGATACCCGAGCTCGCGGACGTCGAGACGAGCCAGCGGGTGGGCGCCCCCGAGGTCCAGGTCGAGTACGACCGGGAGCAGCTGGCGCGCTACGGGCTCAACATCGAAACCGTGGCGTCCCGGGTGCGCGATGCGGTCAAGGGCGCGGAGGCCTCCCTCTACAATCTGGGCGACCGGCGGATCCCCATCATGGTCCGCTTCCGGGAGGCCGATCGCCGCCAGGTCACGGATGTCGCCAACTTTCTGGTCAACCCCGGTGGCGACCGGCCGATTCCGCTCGATGCGGTGGCTGACGTAAAACTCGCCGAGGGTCCTTCCGAAGTGCGGCGGATCGATGGGCGCCGGGTGGCGGTGCTGTCTGCCAATCTCGGCGCGGGCTCCCTGGGGGGCGCGGTGGCGGCGCTCGAGGAGGCCCTGGTCCGCGAAATCGACTGGCCCACCGACATGACGTTCTTCATCACCGGGCAGAACCAGGAGTGGGAGCGGAGCCGGGCGAGCCTGCTGCTCGCCCTGTCGCTGTCGATTTTTCTGGTTTACGTGATCATGGCGGCCCAGTTCGAGTCGCTCGTGCAACCGCTGATCATCATGCTCACCATTCCGTTGGCCTTCTTCGGCACGGTGCTCGCGCTCAAGGCGCTGGGGATCTCGCTCTCGGTGGTGGTCTTTCTTGGGATGATCATGCTCGCCGGGATCGTGGTCAACAACGCCATCGTCCTCGTCGATTACATCAACCGCCTCAAGCGGCGGGGGATGGACCGCATCGAAGCGGTGGTGACCGCAGGCTCGGTCCGGTTGCGGCCGATCCTGATGACCACCGCCACCACCGTGCTCGGGCTGCTGCCCATGGCCATCGGGCTGGGTGACGGCGCCGAGATCCGGACCCCAATGGCTATCGCCGTGATCTCTGGGCTCATCGCCTCCACCGCGCTGACCCTGGTGATCATCCCCAGCCTCTACTCGGTCGTCGACGCGCTCAGGGAGCGGGTGTTCGACCGGTCGCGGGCCGGTTCGGTCCCGGAGGGCGCTGCGTGATGGATGACAAACGCCACATCGAGGAGGCCCTGCCGCGGTTCTCGCTCAATCGGCGGATCGGGGTCCTGGTGCTGCTCGCCACGATGGTGGTGGTGGGTTTGGTGGCGGCGCTGGGGATTCCTCTCGAGCTCATCCCGTCCGGGTTCTCGCCACCGTTTCTCTCAGTCAGAGTTCCCTGGCGTGACGCGCCGGCGCAGGAGGTGCTGGAAAAGATCGTCAAGCCGCTCGAGGACGAGCTGAGCACGGTGCGCGGGCTCGAGTCGCTGCTCTCATTCTCGACCACCGGCTTCGGCCGCTGTTTCCTCAACTTCAAGAGCGGGACCGACATGGACGTCGCCTACCGGGAGGTCCGCGATCGGATCGAGAGGGCCCGGGCGCTGCTGCCGGAGGATGCCGACCGGATCTACATCCGCAAGGAGGACCAGTCGGCGATCCCGGTCTTCGTCGTCGGTCTCGCCATCGACCCCGAGCTGACCGACCCCTACACCCTGGTCCAGAAGCAGATAGTCGTCCGGCTCCAGCGGCTCGAGGGGGTCGCGTCGGTTGAGGTCAACGGCGCGCTCGAGAAGGAGATCTTCATCGAGCTCGACCGCGAACGCACCGAGGCGGCGGGGCTCAACATCTACGCCCTGGCGCAGGATCTGGGGCGGGACAACTTCACGATGGCCTCGGGCGATGTCCGGACCGGTGGCCGCAAGCTGCTGCTGCGCTCGGTGGCGCGCTTCCGAAGCCTCGAGGAGCTGGAGAATCAGGTGGTCGCGCCCCAGGTCCGTCTACGCGACATCGGCACGGTGAGCTACAAGCCGCCTGAGGCGCGGTTCCGGGTCCGTGCCAACTCTCGGCCCGCAGTCGCCCTCGTGGTGCTCAAGGAGGGGGACGCCAACACCCTCGAGGTGGCGCGGACCATCCGCGGCGAGCTTCGGGCGATGCAGGAAAACCCCGCGCTGCAAGGGATCTTCATGGTGCCGCTCTTCGATCAGGGACGAGTGATCACCGAGAGCCTCGATACCCTGCTCGACAGCGGCAAGATCGGCGGGCTCTTCGCCGTCGTCGTGCTGTACTTTTTTCTTCGACGGCTGCGGTTGACCCTCATCATCACCCTGGCCATCCCCTTGAGCCTGCTCATCGCGCTCACCGTCATGTTCTTTGCCGACGAGTCGCTCAACATCCTGTCGCTGCTGGCGCTGATGATCTCGGTCGGTCTGCTGGTCGACAATTCGGTGGTAGTGGCCGAGAATATCCACCGCCTCAACAGGGCGGGTCTGGCGCGCCGCGAGGCGGCGATCCGCGGCACCGCCGAGATCGCCCTGGCGGTGTTGATGGCCACACTGACCACCGTGGTCGTGTTCCTGCCGGTTTCGCTGGTCGGTGGGCAGGCCCAGTTCTTCCTGCTCCGGCTGTCGATTCCGATCTCGGTGGCGCTGCTCGGCTCCCTGGTCGTGGCCGGAGTCTTCGTCCCGCTGAGCGTCTATCTCACCCTGTCCGACGCAAATGGCAACGGCGGTCGCGAGGCCTTCTTCCGTCCGGCCTACCGCCGCTTCGTGGCGGTCATGGAACGGATCTACAACGCCTCCTTCGGCCGGCTCAACCAGCTCTACGGCCGGTTGCTCGCCGTCTTTCTCCGACGGCGCCTCGATCTGGTCCTCGTGATTCTGGCGGTCTTCGCGGTCACCGTCGCGGTGCCCATGCAGCAGATCGAGTTCGTCGAGATTCAGGAGGAGGAGCGCGGCGGGTTCGAAATCGAGGTCCGGCTGCCGCGCAGCACCACGCTGGAGGAAGCCGAGGCCCTCTTTCTCGAGTGCGAGGCGATCATCGAGGCGGCGGCGGAGGAGCTCGGGCTGTCCGGCTGGTTTCTCGTCCATCGCGAAACCTTTGGCCGGCTCCAGGGTTTTTTCAACAACCCCCGCACCACCGATCTCAGCCCGCGCGAGGTGACCCGGATCGTGCTCGAGCGGCTTCCCGAACGACCCGGGGTCACCTACTACACGGGCCAGGAATCCGAGGCCGAAGAGAGGGGCGAGCAGGTCCACGTGGTGACCCTC
>JBGUDX010000180.1:0-3477 GCA_041821645.1 Acidobacteriota bacterium | reverse complement strand
CGACGACGTGACGACCCGCCTGGCGGAACCGGTCTCGGGTGAGACGATGGTCGTCCAGACACCAGAACACCCACCCGTCAACATCGGCTGGCCGAACGAAGCCTTTGGACCGGCCGACCGACCGGACGCAACCCGTGCCGAATCCGGGGCCGCGACGCCCGGGTCCGAGGCCGAGACGCAGATCATCAGCCCCGGATCGAGTCTGACCGCGCCGGCCGGCGAGGGCGACCAGCTCGACAAGGTCTTCGAGGCCGGCGGCCAGACGGAAGCCGAGGACGAGGCTGAGCCGAGCGTGCAGCAGCACAGGGTTCCGCCGGCGCCGGAAACCGAAGACGAAACGGTGGCTGAGACCCCGCCCGAGCAAGCACTGGCGGCCGAGACCGCCGAGGCAGGGCCCGCCGCGCCGGAAGAAGCCGCTCCGGAAGAAGCAGCTCCGGTCGAACCCGAAACGGTTGCCGAGACTCCTCCTGAGCAGACGCGGGCGGCCGAGACCGCCGAGTCAGGGCCCGCCGCGCAGGAAGAAGCCGCGCCCGAAGCGGGCGAATCGGAGGCCGCGGACGCCGGCGACGATGCCGGCGACGCACTCGAGCGCGAGCGCGAGAACCTGGCGAGCCACCCGACCGAGCATTACGACGTCGATGCGGCGATTGCCGAGGAGGACGAGATCGACGTGCTCAGCGAGAGCTCTCTGTCCGACGAGCTCGACCGGGCACTGGACGGCCCCTCTGATCCGTCCGACACCTCCGGGCCCGACCAGGAAATCGATCTCGAGCCCGAGTCCGAACAGGATTTCGAGGCGGCGCCGGCTGACGACGACGAGATGGCGGAGCCGGAGCAGGAAACCGATGAACCGGAACAGGACACCGAGCCCGCGGACGAGGGGGAAGACGTGCTCGAGGAGACTCCAGATTTCCTTGAAGAAACCCCCGAGCACGACAAGCTCTGGTTCGAGCAGAAGGAACCGAAGGACTTCGACTTCGGCGACTGACCCGGTTCCGGGACAGTCGGTCGCAGGTGGCCCCGGTGACCGGCAGGTGCCTCCATCTGTCAGGTCCTACAATCCCTGAACGGGTTTCCCGTCTGGGGCCATAGCTCAGTTGGCAGAGCACCTGCTTTGCAAGCAGGGGGTCGCCGGTTCGATTCCGGCTGGCTCCATCGTTGACCGCGTCATTTGCGCAGGACGTGGTTTCAGGTAGCAGGCGACGGTGTCCGACCGGCGGCAACAACGGGAAAGGGAACTCGTGATCAACCAGAATCTCCGAGGTGCCGGGTCTGCCCACGCGTCGTTTGCCCGCGCGTCGTTCGTCACGCTCGGGCTGGTGCTGTCTGGCGCGCTTCTTGCTCTTCTTCTGCCGGCGACGCCGGCACATGCAGCGCTCGACGGTCGTCAGGCCGATCCGATCGTTCTGACCGGGGCAGACCTTCCGAGACTGTCGGGGACCGATCCCGCCGACCTGAGTGCCTACCGCCGGGAAAACGGCGACTGGGTACAGATCCCGGTCCAGGTGGACGAGCGGGTGGACGCCGACTACCGGGCGCTCTACCCGTTCCCCGACAAGAACTTCGTCGCCGGCGGTCCGATGGTGATCAACGCCTACGCCGACCCCGGCACACTGGTCGGTGCCGACACCGATCCGCTGATTGACGGCGATGATGAAATCGCGATGATGGCCAGGGACGCGGGTGAAAGAGTTCCCGATCTCAGCGGCCCGATCCCTGACGCGGCCTCCTACGACGGGGCGACCGAAGTCAAGGTCACCGATCCGGTCAACGGCGACACCGGCTACGTCTATCTGTTCAACGAAGCCGGTCAAAAGGACCAGGGGGCCGGGCAGCGGTACGTCGCCTACGACTTCGACCTGCTCTCCGGGGACTATCTGACCACCTACGGTTTCGACGACGGGCCCAACCCCGAGAGCAGTTCGATCACCTCCGGCTTCTACGAGACGAGCCACTCCGACCGCTGGGTCAACGACGAACTGAGGCTCAGGGCCGGTGCCTCCACCGGCGTCGACATCCTCGATCGCGACAAGGCACAGTTCTACCCCGGAGTCTGTGGCAGGAGCACCGACTCGTTCGCGGGCTACAACTCGTCTGCCGCCGAGGGCAGCTTCGTCATCAACAAGAGTGGCCCGGTTCGCGCTATCCGCTCATACATCGGTGCCAACAGCGGCCCCTACACCCAGCGCGAGCACGTGTACTACGAGCAGCGCCAGGACATCAGGACCTTCCTCCGGGTCCACGCGATCCCTCAGGTGATGCAGTTCGTCGACTACTCGCCGGAGGCCGCCGGGATGACTTACCGCAACGAGTTGAATCCGGTCGGGGTCACGATCGACGGTGTGCCGGACGCGCTTGCCGCGGGTCTGCCGGGCGGCATCACTTCCGGCACCTCCACCTGGGAACAGGTGACCGGCCCTCAGGGATCGGTTGACGTGATCACCAACATGCAGTCCGACATCGAGGGCCTCGGGCTCACCAACTACTACCTCGATGATTCGACCCCGAGCGGTGGTGCTGAAACCCAGTGCACCGGCGACGCCTTCGCCTACGGCGCGAGCGGTGCCTGGATCAACACGGCGCTGCCCAACACCGACCCCCGCTCCGACACGGCGAAGGCCGTGACCGCCAACCGGAGCTTTTACTACGGCGCTCCGGGGGCATCCGTGGATCGGGCCGAAGCCAGGGTGACCGGAATCGACAACCCGCTCACCTTTGCGGCGGCCCGGCTGAGCGAGCCACCTGACGAGGCGGAGATCAAGGTCAAGGCCAGGAAGAAGAACCTCAAGGTGAAGGCCGGCAAGAAGGGCAAGTTCAGGCTGGTGGTCAAGAACCGCGGCAATGCCAGGTCGAAGAAGCTCAAGGTCTGCCTCAAGGCACCGAAAGGCAGGCTCGGGGTCTACCGCAAGGCCTGCCGGAAGCGCGAATCGCTCGGAGCTAGGAATCAGACGGAAATGACCTTCGCCGTCAAGGTGAGATCAGGGGTGAAAGCCGGCCGGAAGATCAAGGTCCGTTTCGAGGTGACCGAGGGCGGCAGGTCCGTCGGCAAGGCGACCAACGGCAGGGTCCGGGTCAAGTAGAGGTTCCCGGCGAAGCTGCTCAGGCCGAGAGCACGTAGACCGCCCGTTCGGCCAGCAGATTGGAGGCCAGCCCGGCCCTTCCCGGGCCCTTTCGGCCGTCGGCCCCGACCGGGACCATCGATTCGATCTCGAGCCCGAGGTCGGCGACCATCGTCTCGAAGTCACGCAGCGTGCAGAGGTGGATATTGGGGGTGTCGTACCACTGGTAGGGCAGTGAGGGCGTGACCGGCATCCGGCCCCGGAAGAAGAGGTCGGCGCGCAGTCGCCAGTGGGCGAAGTTGGGCAGCGAGACGATCAGGCGCGGAGCGACCCGCTTCATCCCGGCCAGGACCCGGTCGGGGTGGCGCACCGCCTGGAGGGTGAGAGACAGCACCGCACAGTCGAAGCTGTCCGATTC
>JBGUDX010000179.1:0-3503 GCA_041821645.1 Acidobacteriota bacterium | reverse complement strand
GCGTTCAGGAACTCGAACGTGCCGCGCGCCGTCCTGGTCCTGGCCGGGCCTTCGATCGCATTCGGGCTGGTCGTCGTCCTCGCACCTCTCCGGATGGACGATCTCGGCGCGACGCCGATTCTGATTGCCGCCGCGTTCGTCGCCGGCGCGATCATCGAGGCCGTGGCCGGGCCGCTGGTCGGCCGTTTCAGTGACCGGGCCGGCCGGATCCTGCCCTACCTGGTCGGTCTGGCCGCTTCCACCTTCGCGATCATCGGAATCGGTGTGTTCGGCCTGCTGCCGGTCCTCTTCGCGGCGGTGATGATCGCCTCGTTCGGGGCCGGGCTCTCGTTCACCCCGGCAAGCACGCTGGTCACCGACGCGGCCACCGCGTCGGGGTTGAACCAGGGCTACGCGGCGGGTGCCTCGAACATGGCCTGGGGCGGAGGCCAGATGATCGGCGCGGTCGGCGGCGGATTCCTGGCCGGGGTCGCCGGCTATCTGTTGCCGTGCCTGGTCATAGCCGTGATTCTCGGGCTGGCGGCGATGATCGCCCGCGGAATCGTCGAGCCGCTGCCGGCCGAGGCGGTCGGCGAAGGAGCGGGCTGAGATGTCGGGCCGGATTCTCGACCTGAGCGGCCGCTCATCCGCGGACACCACCTGGAGCAACTGGGCCGGTGATCGCCGTTGCGAGCCGCGCGACCTGGTCCGGCCGGGCAGCCTTCGCGAGTTGACCGAGGTGGTCGCGGCGGGCGCGGCCGAAGGCCGGCAGATCACCACGACCGGCTCGCGCCACTCGTTCACCGGGGCGGCGATGACCGACGACCTGATGCTGGACGTCGGTGTGATGTCCGGGGTGATCGAGGCCGACCGCTCTTCCGGGCTGGTCAGGGTCGGCGGCGGGACGGTGCTGGCCGATCTCAACCGTGAACTCGACCGGCTCGGTCTGGCGATGCCCAATCTCGGCGACATCGACCGGCAGACGATCAGCGGCGCGATCTCGACCGCCACCCATGGCACCGGGGCCGGGCTGCCCAACATTCCGGCCCAGGTCGAGGCGGTCGAGCTGGTCGGCGCCGACGGGGAGATCCGCAGGCTGACCGCCGCCGAGACCCCGGACCTGCTGCGGGCGGCCCGGGTCGCGGTCGGCTCGCTCGGCGTGATCGCGGCGGTCACCCTGAGGACGGTGCCGGCCTTCAACCTTCACCGGATCGACGCGCCGATGGCCCTGGATCCGGTACTCGACGGATTCGAACGACTCGCCGCCGAGAACGAGCATTTCGAGTTCTTCATCTTCCCCTACACCGAGACGGCGCTGACCATCCGGCGCAACCGGACCGACCGCCCGCCGGCTCCCCGCGCCCGGCTCGAGCGTTTCCTCAGCGACGTGGTGGTCGAGAACGGTCTCGGCGACCTGGCGCTGAAGGCGACCGGCATGGCCCCCGGCTCGATTCCCCGCATGGCCAGGTTCTCCTCGGGTTTCATGTCGCAGGCCGAACAGGTAGACGTATCCCACCGGGTCTTCGCCAACCACCGCACGATCCGCTTCACCGAGATGGAATACGCGCTGCCCCGTGAGGCGGCGCCGGAGGCGTTGCTCAGGGTGCTCGACCTGATCCGGGCCGAGCGCTTTCCGCTGGCGATGCCGATCGAGTGCCGGGTAGTGGCGGGCGACGACGCCCTGATCAGCCCCACCCACCGGCAGGATTCGGCCTATCTGGCGATCCATCAGTACCGGGGGCTCGAGTGGCGGCCGTATTTCGAGGCGATCGAGGAGATCTTCGACTCATACGGCGGCCGGCCGCACTGGGGCAAGCGCCATTCACAGACCGCGGCGACTCTGGCCCCGCGCTATCCCGAGTGGCAGGCCTTCCAGGCCGCCCGGGACGAACTCGACCCCGGGCGGGTCTTCAGCAACGCCTACGTGCGCGAAGTCCTCGGGCCCTGAGCGGCCGCCCGCCGGACGGCTGCCCGCCGGTCGGCTCAGAGGAAGGTCTGGCCTTCGCCGCGGAAAGTCGGCACCTCGTCGATGATCTCGCCGCCTTCGATCAGGAGCAGCGAGTCGAACCGCTCGCAGAGTTCGCCGGCCTTGCTGTGGCGGAGGTAGACGTTGTCGCCGATCACCAGGTCGTCGGCGGCCGGGCCGAGCAGCGGGGTCTGGACCTCACCCGCGCCCTCCTCTTCGTCGAGCACCAGACCTTCCGGCAGCCAGGGGACCGGCATCCGGGCCGGACCGGGGGCGCCGGAGGAGAGGTATCCGCCACCCAGCGCAGCGACTACGCCCGGACCGGGCCGGCGGACGACCGGCAGGGCGAACGCGGCGGCAGGGGCGAGGCTGAACCAGGAGTAGTGGTCGAACTGGGCCGGGGCGAAAAAGCCCGACCCGGCGGCGACCTCGGTCACCGCGGACTCGGCCGAGGTGAACTCGAGCGAGCCGGTACCGCCGCCGTTGACGATCTCGATCTCGGCGACCTCTTTCAGGTGGGCGACCACGTCGGCCCGGCGCTCGCTGATCTCCTTGATCGAGTTCTTCTGCATCCATCGGATCATGCGGGAGCGGATCGGTCGCTTCGGCACCTGGTCACCGACCCCGGAGATCTGGCCTTCGTAGGCCATCAGCGCGACCAGCTCGAGCTTGTCGCGCCGGCCGATCTCCTCGGCCAGGGCGACCGCCTGGTCCGGGGTGCGGATCGGTGACCGCTTGGCGCCGGCCTTGACCCTGCCGCCGAGCCCGTGCCAGGCGGCGTCGAGCTCGAGGCTGAGCCGCACCGGCGCGGCCTGGCTGCCGAGCACCGACTCGATCATGTCGAGGTGCTCGACACAGTCCACCGTGAGGATCGGCGCCTCGGTGGGGCTGGCCACGTTCCGCATCGCCAGCCTGCCGAGCGCGTCGAGATCGGTGGTCGGGTAGGCCAGCAGCAGATCCTCCATCCCGCACTCGGCCAGCCAGAGGGTCTCCGGCAGGGTGAAGGTCATCACTCCCCGGAAGCGCTCGTCGCGATCGAGGATGCGCTCGATCAGGGAGCGACAGCGGATCGACTTCGAGGCGACCCGGACCGGTTTGTCTCCGCCACGTTCGAGCATCGCGTCGGCGTTGGCCCACATCGAGTCGAGATCGACGAAGGCGAACGGGGCCTCGACTTCGGCGAACAGCTTCTCGTAGTGGCTGTGGTCTTGCGCAGGGCGTGACATCGCGTTCCCGCAGACTACCCGGCAGATAGTCGAATCCGTACAATCGTCCGGCCCGGAGAGGTGGCCGAGTGGCTGAAGGCACTCGCCTGCTAAGCGAGTAGGGGGCGCAAGCTCTCTCGAGGGTTCGAATCCCTCCCTCTCCGCCTTTCGTGGTGCTCGGCGGGGCGGCTTGGTGTGATCCGCTGAATGGCCGGGTGGCGGCACAAACCCATTAACAAAGGCTGAAATCGCCACCTAACCGACCCGCTAGCCTTGTCCGATGGACAGAAAAGCTATTGCTCTTGTCGCAGTCATCGGCCTCGTCGTCGCAGGCGGCCTCATCTACACGCTGG
>JBGUDX010000178.1:0-3507 GCA_041821645.1 Acidobacteriota bacterium | reverse complement strand
GGGCGGTTCCCGATGGCCGCCGATATCGACGAGTACTGGGCGAACCTCAGATCAGGCCGAGAATGCCTCACCGAGTTCACCGAGGACGAGATCGTCGCCTCCGGCGTGTCCCGCGATACGCTGATCGAGGAGCGCCGCCGCACCCGGGGCGTACTCGAGGGTGTTGCGGATTTCGACGCCCGCTTCTTCGGGTACTCGCCACGCGAGGCCGAGATCATGGATCCACAGCAGCGTGTCTTCCTAGAGGTGGCCTGGGAGGCACTAGAGGATGCGGGGTACGACAGCGAACGGCCTCCGGGACCGATCGGCGTCTACGCCGGGTCTGGGATCAACACCTACTTCGCAGCCAACGTGGCGACCCGGCCGGATGTCCTCGAACCCTTTGGCATGTTCCCGGCCGTGGTCCTCAACGAGAAGGACTTCATTTCGACCCGCGTTGCCTATGCCATGGACCTGCGAGGGCCAGCGCTCACCGTCCAGACGGCGTGCTCAACCTCGCTCGTCGCCGTGTGCTATGCGGCGCAGGGGCTCCTGAACTACGAGTGCGACGTCGCCATCGCCGGAGCCGCCGCTGCCTTGGCAAGCAGCCTTGCCTTGGGCCGGCGGTCGGAATAGGCCTTGAACCGGCGTTCGAGGTCGCTCGGCAGCAGAGCGATCGCCAGGCCGGCGATCATCACCGCTCCGGCGATGGCTGCCGGGACGACCGTCAGCTCGACGCTCATCTCGCCGCTGAGGACGCCGGTCCTCAGTAGCACCCCGAAGACCACGATCACCAGCGGATAGAAGAGGTACTGGAGCACGATGAAGGCGACCATCCGGGTTCCGACGTCCCGGCGCTCCATCCCGCCCTGCCGCAACGCCCAGTAGGTCAGGACAACCCCGCCGGCGCCACCGGCCGAGAACAGCAGGGTTGCGGCAAAACCGGCCATGTTGATTTCGTAGGCCTCCCGCCAGGTGATCGGAAACGCGTCGCCGCCGACCACCGCCCGGAACAGGGCGATGTAGGTGATGAACTTGAGCACGCAGAAGCCGATCGCGACGCCCACGAAGACCGGGTCCGCCTCGCTGAGCATGCCGATCGCGTCGCCGACTCCGACCAGCTTCGGAACCAGGAAATAGATCGCGACGATCAGGACGGTGATCAGCACCACTGACTGGATCACGCCCCTGGTCGTGAACGTCGGAAGTCCGTCGCCTTCCGGCTCCGGACCGGGCTCGGGGGAAGCGGATCCCGTCGGGCCCGAATCCGGGCTCACCGACCCGATTCCCCCTGCCGGGGGATCAGCGATTGAATGCCGGGGCCCGGTCTCGCCCGCCGGAGGGCTGAGGGGTTCCTCTTCGGCCGTCACTTCAGCCGGCTGCAATCGCCTCGAGCCGGCGCAGCCGGCTGTTGATGAACTCCACCAGCGGCTCTGCCAGCGGCTCGCCCTTCCTGGCAATGGCGACGATGGCCGCGCCGGCGAGAAGGTCGGTCACGTAGTGCTCGCCCAGATACACCAGGGCGAAACCGAGCGCGCCGGCGTAACCCCAGCCGAGGACCGCCTCGGTCCGTCCTCCCGCCTCGGTCAGGAGGATCGCCGCCATAAGCGAGGTCGCGAAGTGGAGCGACGGCATCGCCGCCCAGGGGTTGCCGCTGAGGGTGCCGAAGATCCTGCCCCAGGCCGGGCCCCAGGTCCGCTCGCCGAATTCGATCATCACCCGCCTGACCTCATCATCGGTGTAACCGTTTTCCGAGGCCCACCAGGGCGGGGCGGTAGGGACGAGGAAGTACATCGCACAGCCGATGTCGAAAGTCACCGCCATCTGCCGGGCCGACTGGGGCAGCCGGTCGTTGTGCCGGAACAGGATCCAGACCAGTGCCAGATACGGCTGGGCGAACCAGGCCCAGTGGGTCCAGGCCGAGAGCCTGGTCAGCTTGCCGCCGTACCTGCCCTGCTGCAGTGTGCGCTGAAGACGGGCGTTGGGAAGCTCTCCCCCGCCGATCCAGCGGTCGATCTTGATCGGGTAATCGATTCGCAGTCTGCTGCGCAGCTTCTCGGGGTTGTCGTAGGGGAGCTCATGGCTGACCGCGAAGGCCCACATCTGGCCGAAGAACAGGGCGGCATCCCGCTTTCTGGAGCGCGGCCAGAGGACGGCGATGGCCAGCGGAGCCGCCACGGTCGAAGCAACCGTGACGGCGGTCGGGATCCCGAGCCTGTGACGGACGTGCGGCACGATCGCCGCGGCCGCCAGAGCGCCTACGGCGCCCAGCCGCAGTGCGGTTTTCCTGGTCAATCCCCCATGCTTGCGAGCGGTCGGCAATCTCATCCGGAACACACAGCGTATGGGACGCTCTGGCGCCAACGTCACCGGCCGCGCCGCCGGGGGCCTGCGGGATCGCGGCCGCTCCCGCCACCGGCGCGTCGCCTGTCCGGCTCTTGCGATTAGAATGGCCCGGCCGTGCTGTCCCGTTCCCAGAAAACCGTTTCGCTGATTGCCGCGCTGGGCGGATTCCTCTGCGGGATGGCGATCTTCGCCGGGCCGGCGATGGCGCTCTCGCTAAATCCCGACGCCGGGTCGCCGGGAATCTCCGAAGTAAACGAATTCCACACGATCATTTTCATCGTGATCCTGATCGCGATCGTGGTGGTCAATCTGGCCATCCTCAAGGTCGCCCGCCCGCGCCAGCGCCACGTTCCATCACAACAGAAGCGATCGGACTCCGGCGGCACAGGCATCGGACGCGGCCTCGGCATTTTCCTCGTCGCCGTTGCATTGGTACTCCTGGCCGTCGCGTTGGCGTTCTTCGACACGCTCGTCTTCGCCGCCGCGCTGGTCCTGATCGCCGTGGGCAGCCTGCTCGCTCTGCGAGCCGTGCGAGCCGGCGAAGAGGACCGGGCCCAATTGAGCGAAGAAGCATCCGAACGCCGCGGGCGGCTTGCCGTCGGGCTCGGGCTCGCGGCTCTCGCTGGTGCCATATTCGTTACGGCCACGGTGTATTCCGGCGATGCCCGCGAGATTCCGGTCAGCAGCCAGACCGTCGCCGGCATGAGCGACGACGAGCAGCTCGAAATCCGGGCCACCGGGCAACAGTGGCTCTGGCGATTCGACTACCCCGACCAGGCCTTCTCGTACCACCGTCTGGTCGTCCCGGCCGGGGTCACGGTCGCCTTGAGGCTCAACTCCACCGATGTGATCCACGGCTGGAACGTTCCCTCCCTCACCGGCAAGGCCGACGCCATTCCGGGGCAGAACAACCAGGTTTACTTCCGGGCCGACGAAGAGGGCATCTACAAGGGCCACTCGTCAATCTTCTCCGGGCAGGGCTACAACACGATGGAGGCCGAGGTGGAAGTGATCTCCCCCGAGGAGTACGAGGAATACATCGCACATCTGAAGCTGCGTCTCGGGCGCGGCTGACGACCCCACCGATCGCGCAAGGTTCAGAGACTCAACCTGCGTTTTAGTGCATTTTAACTTGGCATACATACGATCCTGTTCGATACTGCGTGTGTTACGACTATACAT
>JBGUDX010000177.1:0-3510 GCA_041821645.1 Acidobacteriota bacterium | reverse complement strand
GGTGGACCGGCCCGACCGCGGCGGCGAGTGGATCTCGTTCCTGGAGAACCGGAGAGCGGTGACCGAGAACTGGGTCGGTCGGCTCGGACTCGACCGGCGCGAACCGGGGGACGGCTCGCCGACTGTCGATCTGCTCCAGATCCGCGGGAGCGAGGACGACCTGCTCGCGGCCTGTCTGTTCGAGGCGGCCGATGCCGCCGAGACCGACATCAGGGCCCGGATAGCCGAGCTTTCATCCGAACAGCGGGCGGAGCTGATGGGAGCGATGATCGGCGAACGCAAGAATCGCAGGCACCGCCCCGGGCGCGGCTTCGAGGCGGTCAGCTACCGCTTCGAGATCGTCTCCGACTACGGCGCTTTCCGGGACCTTCAGCGGCACCGCATGCTGACCTGCCAGTGGCAGACGCTGAGCCCCGACCTCGGGGCCGGGGTTCCGGCCGAGCTGCACGATGCCGGGGTCGGTGACCAGTACGAGCGGGCGCTCGAGATCTCGAGGGACGAGTACGAGCGGCTGCGCGAGGCCGGCCGGCCCGAACTGGCGCCGTACGCGCTCTGCCTCGGATACCGGATCCGCTACGTCCTCGACCTCAACGCCCGAGAGGCGATGCAGATGATCGAGCTGCGATCGGGCCGCGAGGGCCACCCGACCTACCGGGCGGTGGCTCACGCGATGCACGACGCGATCGAGATGGTCCATCCGGCGGTCGCCGGGGCGATGATCCACCTCGACACCGAAAAGGAACCGAGGCTGGAGCGCATGCTTTCCGAGATCCGCACCCACAAGAAGCGCCTGGCCGGGGCCGGCAGCATCTCGAAGGCCCCGCCCGGCTTTTCCGAACTGGGCTGACCCGGCCCCGCCGCCGGTCGCGGGCGCCGCGCCTCCCGGCCGGCCCGGCGGGCGGCGCGTGGCCGTTCAGCGACTATCCTCGTGCGATGCGCGCCCTGGTTCGACCCCGGTTCCGGCCACTCACCGTGGCTGCCCTGGCCGCGACCGCGCTGCTTCTGCTGGCCTGCTCGGGTGACCCGGAGAACTCCTCGGCCGACCAGTCGCGGTGGGCGCCCGGGCCGACCACTGAACCCTGGCAGTTCCAGCTTCAGGGAAAGATCGACTCATCGATCCCGGCGCCGGTCTACGAGGTCGACGGCTTCGACGTTTCGGCCCGCACGGTCAGGGAACTACAGGCCAGGGGTCGCAAGGTCATCTGTTACATCGACGTCGGCAGCTGGGAGCGGTACCGCTCCGACGCCGGACGCTTTCCCCGGTCGGTGATCGGAAAGACCTACGAGGGCTACCCGAACGAGCGCTGGCTCGACATCCGGCGGTTCAGGAAGTTCGCCGGGCCGCTCAAGTCGAGGATCCGGATGTGCGCGCGCAAAGGGTTTGACGGTCTCGAACCGGACAACGTCGCCGGCTACGAAAACCGGACCGGGTTCCCGATCAGAGCGAAGCACCAGCTGCGCTTCAATCGATGGGTCGCCGGCCAGGCCCACCGAGCCGGTCTGGCGGTGGCCCTGAAGAACGACGGCCGTCAGGCGAAGAAGCTGGTCAGGAACTTCGATTTCGCCGTGGTCGAGCAGTGCTTCCAGTACAACGAGTGCGGCCAGTACCGGCCGTTCATCCGGGCCGGCAAGGCGGTCTTCGAGGTCGAGTACGAAAATCGGAAGCGCAGGTTCTGCGCAAAGGCCGAGCGAATCGGCTTCAGTGCGATCGGCAAGGAGTACGACCTCTTTGCCAAGCCCTGGCGGCCGTGCCGTGGCGGCGGCAACTGAGGCCGTAGCAGCCCGGATTCAACGCCGGCCGGGGGATGCGCTTCTCCTGGTCGGAATCCTGCTGGTCGCGGCCAACCTGCGACCGGTGATGGCCGCAACCGGCCCCCTGATCGGTGAGATTCAGGACGATCTCGGACTGACCTCGGCCGCCGCAGGGATGCTCGGATCTCTGCCGGTGCTCTGTTTCGGACTGTTCTCGGCCCTGGCACCCCGAATCAGCCATCGGTTCGGTCTCGAAGAAGTGCTGATGGCCGCGATGTTCGTGCTGGCCGCCGGGATTCTGGTGCGGATCGTACCCAGCGTCGCCGTGGTCTTTCTGGGAACTGCGGTGCTCGGAGTCGCGATCGCCTTCAGCAACGTGCTGATGCCGGCGATGGTCAGGCGGACCTACCCGACTTCCGTCAAACGGAAGTCCGGGATCTACGTAATCGTGCTGGTCGGGACGGCTACGGTCGCCGCCGGTCTGGCGATCCCGCTTTCCAGGGCAGGCCTGGGCTGGCAGGGATCGCTGGCGGTCTGGACGATTCCGGCGCTCGCCGCCGGCGTCGTCTGGACGGTTATCCGAAGTCGCCGCCCTCCTTCCCGGCCCGAGGTCCCGGAGACCCTCGGCCTGCGGGTACTGCTGCGTTCGAAGCTGGCCATGGCGGTAATGGTGTTCATGGCGGCCCAGGCCCTCGCGATCTACGTGATGCTGTTCTGGCTGACCGAGATCCTGATCGAATCCGGGATCGGTCAGGTCCAGGCCGGATTGATCTTCGCGATCTCGCAGATCTTCGGCCTGCTACCCGTGATCGCACTCACTTTCGCCGGCGACCGGATCAACAACGACCGTTACCCGGTGCTGGCCGGCGGCACCGTGGCGATCTTCGGCCTGGCGGGCCTGGCCGTCTTCGGCTCCGGCGGAGCGATCATCTGGGCGATCATGATCGCGATCGGGCAGGCAGCCGGTTTCACGCTCGGGCTCTCCTTCTTCGTCAGCCGCACCGCCACTCACTCGATCGCGGCAGAGCTTTCCGGATTCGGGCAGTCTTTTGCCTACCTGATCGCCGCTGCCGGACCGGTCCTGGCCGGCGTCATCCACGATTCGAGCGGGAGCTGGACGCCCGTCCTGATCATGGTCATCGGAGTGATCGTGATCCAGACCGTGGCCGGCCTTGAAGCCGGCCGACCGGCCCGGATCGGGGAATAGTCCCGGCCGGGCTCAGCCGGCCCGCATCAGCCCGGCCAGATCCTCGATCCGGTGTTCGGGGGTCACCGACGGATTCGAGGTCTGGGAGGCGGTCCCGGTTGACTGGACCAGGATCCCGTCGAGGCCGGCCGCCTGCGCCCCGGCGATGTCGGTCCTGACCTGGTCGCCGACCATCGCCACCCGCCCGGGTGAGCCGATCGCCTCCAGCCCGGCTTCGAATATCGCCGGTTCCGGTTTGCCGGTGGTCACCGCGGTCCGGCCGGAAGCGGTTTCGATCGCCGCCAGGATCGCCCCGGTTCCCGGCCAGAGGCCGTCCGGCATCGGCATGATCGGATCGCGGCCGGTCGCGGCCAGGAAGGCGCCGTCCCGGGCCGCCATCGAGGCCGCCCTCATCTCTGCGTAGTCGAATCGCTCATGGCCGGATACCAGAACGACCTCGGGATCGGTCGCCTCTTCGATCCCGGCGGCCGCAGCGAGCCGCGAACCGGCCCGCTGGGTTGGATTTCGATCGTCTCGGTCACGGTTGAGAGTCCGGGGGATTACTTGAACGC
>JBGUDX010000176.1:0-3517 GCA_041821645.1 Acidobacteriota bacterium | reverse complement strand
GCGGGGCGCGGGGTCAGGCCCGGCTCCGCTGGGTGGCGTCGCGAACCTCGCCGATCAGTTCTTCGAGAACGTCCTCTAGCGCCACCACACCGACCGTCTCCGTTCCCTCCCCGATGACCCGGGCGAGGTGGGCTCCGGACGACCGCATCGTCTCCAGTACCGACCGCAGCCGGTCGGTGATCCGGACCGTGGGCAGCGGCCGCAGCCAGGCCTCGGCGATCGGCCGGTTGCGATGGACGTCCTCGAACTCGAGCGCATCCTTCAGGTGGAGGTAGCCGATCATCTCGTCGTCCCTGGAAACGGGGAAGCGCGAGAACCCGGTCCTGCCGGCGACCCCCTCGACCTCGGCCGGTGTCACCGTGACCGGCAGCGTGACCATGTCATCCAGCGGCAGCAGGACCGAGCCGGCGTCACGCTCCTCGAACCCGAGCGCTCCCGTGAGCAGACGGCTTTCATGGATGTCGAGATAGCCCTCGCGCCGGGACTCCTCGACCAGTCCGGCGACCTCGTCTCGGGTGAACGCGCTGGCGACCTCGCTTTTAGGTTTCACTCCGACCATCCGCAGGGTCGCATTGGCGCTCCAGTTGAGCAGGGCGATCGCCGGATAGAGCAGCCTGACGATCGCGCTGAGCGGGGGAGCGAGAGCAAGCGCCGACCGGTCAGGGCCTGCCAGGGCGATGTTCTTGGGGACGATCTCACCGAGGACCACATGCAGCGAGCCGACCAGGAAAAGGGCGATCACCACGGCAACCGCGTGGACCGCCGCCGGGGGCAGGCCGAGCGCTTCGAACGGGGCCTCCAGGGCGTGGGCGATCGCCGGCTCGGCCAGCGCGCCCAGGCCCAGGGTGCAGACCGTGATGCCCAGCTGCGCGCCGGCCATCATCAGTGAGACGTTCTCCATCGCGGCCAGCGTGGTCCTGGCGATCCTCCCGCCCTCCTCGGCGCGGGGCTCGATCTCCGAGCGCCGGGCCGAGACCAGGGCGAACTCGGCCCCGACGAAGAAGGCGTTGGCGGCCAGCAGGAACAGGGATATCAGCAGGGCCGGCCCGGCGCTCATGCCTTCTCCTCCCCGGGCTCGAGAGGCCCGACATCCATCCGGACCCGGTCTACCCTGAGACCGTCCATCCGGAGGACCGTCAAATTCACGTTGACCGGCTCCCGGCTCGCGACCGGTTCCGCCTCAACGTCGGTATCCGCTTCCCGGGTAGCGCTGACCCGGACCGTGTCCCCCTGGCCGGGCACCCGGCCCAGCTTCAGGCCGATCAGGCCGGCCACCGTTTCGTAGTCCTCGTCCTCGGGCAGCTCGATGCCGGTCTGGTCCCCGATCTCGTCCGGGCGCAGCAGCCCGGAGAGTCCCCAGGCTCCCTCGCCGATCGGCTGCACCGGAGGATCCTCCTCATCGTGCTCGTCCACGACCTCGCCGACGATTTCCTCGATCAGGTCCTCGAGGGTGACGATCCCGTCGAAGCCGCCAAACTCGTCTACCACGACCGCTATCTGGAGTCCGACCTTGCGAAGCTCGGCCAACAGCGGATCGAGCTCGATCGTGGTCGGCACGAGCACCGGCTCCGCCATCACCTCACCGATCGGAACCTCACCCCTGCGCTCCCAGGGGACCGCCACCGCGTGCTTGATGTGGACTATGCCCTCGACTTCTTCGGAGCCCTCTGCAATCACCGGAAAGCGCGACCTCCCGCTCTCGTTGGTCGCCTCGACCACCGCCGCCACCGGTTGGTCCGGGGCCAGCGTCTCCACCCTGACTCGCGGCACCATGACGTCGTCGGCCCGGCGTTCGCCGAACTCGAGCGATTTGGCCAGAAGCTCTGCGGTCTCCCGTTCGAGGGTCCCCTCCTCTCCCGAGCGCCTTACCAGCGAGCCCAGCTCCTCCGGTGAGCGGGCCGAAGCCAGCTCCTCCTGCGGCTCGATGCCGATCCGGTGGAGGATCAGGTTGGCAAGCCCGTTCGCTCCCCGGACCAGCGGGCCACAGACCCGGGTGAAGCCGCGCTGGAAGCCCTGGACGGCGCGGGCGGTCTCCAGCGGGTGGGCGATCGCCAGGTTCTTCGGCACCAGCTCGCCGAAGATCATGGTCACCGCGTTGGCCAGGATGAAGGCCACGGCGAGCGAGATGCCCCTGACCGCGTTGCCCGATATCCCGATCGCCTCCAGCGGCCCGTCGAGTAGTGATGCGACGGCCGGCTCGGCCAGGTAACCGATTACCAGGTTGGTCAGCGTGATCCCGAGCTGTGCGGCCGAGAGCTGGGTCGAAAGCGTGCGCAGGGCGGCCCTGACCCCGACCGCCCGGCCGTCACCTTCAGCCGCGGCCCGGTCCACAGAGGCCCGGTCAACCGTCACGAACGAGAATTCGGCCGCGACGAAGGTGCCGCAGGCGACGACCAGCCCCACGGAAACCAGCACGAGCAGGATCTCGATCATGAGAAAAGCGCCCCTTGGCGTCCGGTCAGGGGGCGCCTGGGACTAGAGCCGGGGTCGTCGTCCATCCACGATTCCGAAAGCGATCATCTGTGAGACAAGGATAGCCGCCCGGAACAGACATGCGATTCGGCTGGGATACGATGGGCCGATGTCCGCCGGCGATCAGCCAGAGAGCGTCCGGCCCGACCTGGCCGAGCTGCTCAGCCGCCGGGAGCTGGCCGGCGACGAGGGGCGGCCCGAAGCGGTCGCGGCCCGCCACCGGAAAGGCGGCCGGACCGCCCGCGAAAACATCGATGACCTGATCGACCCCGGAAGCATGGTCGAGTACGGACGGCATGCAGTGGCGGCCCAGCGGGCCCGGCGCAGCGCCGACGAGCTCCGCGAGCGCACCCCGGCTGACGGCCTGGTCTCCGGCACCGCCCGGATCAACGGCGAGCTGTTCGGCGAGCGGGCCGCCTGCGCCGTGCTCTCCTACGACTACACGGTGCTGGCCGGAACCCAGGGCATGACCGGCCACCGCAAGAAGGACCGGCTGTTCGAACTGATCCGGCGGATGAAGCTGCCGACCGTCTTTTTCGCCGAAGGCGGAGGCGGGCGGCCGGGTGACACCGACCACGCGGTCGTATCCGGCCTCGACGTGCCCGCCTTCGCCCTCTGGGCGGCGCTTTCGGGCGAGGTGCCCCGGATCGCGGTGGTCGCCGGGAACTGTTTCGCGGGTAACGCGGTGATCGCCGGCTGCGCCGACCTGATCGTGGCCACCGAAAACAGCTCGATCGGGATGGGCGGGCCGGCGATGATCGAGGGTGGCGGTCTCGGTGTGTTCCAGCCGGTCGAGATTGGACCGATCGAAGTCCAGCGAGAAAACGGAGTGGTCGACATCGTCGTCGCCGACGAAGCAGAGGCCGTGCAAGTAGCCAAGCAGTATCTGTCGTACTTCCAGGGAAGAACGACAGATTGGGCGGCGCCCGATCAGGAGGCGCTGCGTGACATCGTGCCGATCGATCGGCTGCGGCCTTACGACATCAGGCTCGTGATCGACGGCCTCTTCGATGTTGGTTCCGTACTCGAGCTGCGCCGTGACTTC